>NZ_JBSHDU010000012.1:124060-136975 GCF_053616475.1 Streptomyces sp. NPDC055815
GGGGCCTGGGCGGTGGGCGCCGTGGGGGTGGCCCGGGGGGCGGTGCACCGCCCGGACGGCAAGTAGGGGTGAGGGGCGGCCGTGGCACCCCCGCCCCCCCCCCCGCCCCACACCGACAACGAGCGCTTGCGTCAATGCCCGGGTGACCCTTCACCCAGTCGATCAGAAGCCCCCGCTCGGGCGGCTCGCCGCCCTCGGTGCGCAGCACGTCCTCATCATGTACACCGGCTGCGTCACCGTCCCGCTGGTCTTCGGCGGCGCGGCCGGGCTCGATCCGGCGGCCATCGCGCTCCTCATCAACGCCGACCTGCTGATCGCCGGTCTCGTCACCCTCGTCCAGAGCCTCGGGATCGGCCGGATCCTCGGCATCCGGCTGCCGGTCGTGACCGGCGCGACCTTCGCCGGCGTGACCCCGATGATCCTGATCGAGCAGGAGTACGGCATGCCGGCCGTCTACGGTTCGATGCTGGCGGCGGGACTCTTCGGGCTCCTGGTGGCGGTGCCGTTCGCCCGGCTCGTACGGTTCTTCCCTCCGCTCGTCAGCGGCACCGTCATCACCGTCGTCGGCCTCTCCCTCATCGGGGTCGCGGCCGGGCTGATCACCGGCAACGACCCGAAGGCCCCCGACCACGCCTCCGGCGAGCGGCTCGCCCTGGCGGCGGGGGTCCTGCTCTTCATCGTCCTCTTCACCCGTTTCACCCGCGGTTTCCTCGGCCAGGTCGGCATCCTGCTCGCGCTCGTGCTCGGCACCCTGGCCGCCGTACCCCTCGGGCTGACCGACTTCTCGCGGGTCTCCGGCACCGACTGGGTGGGCCTCGCGGCCCCCTTCCACTTCGGGGCGCCGCAGTTCCCGCCGACCGCCGTCATCGCGATGTGCGTGGTGATGCTGGTGATCTTCACCGAGTCGACCGCCTCCATGCTGGCGGTCGGCGAGGCCACCGGCCGCCCGGTCACGGACCAGGACCTGGCGCGCGGCCTGGCGGCCGACGGCCTCTCCGGCGTCCTCGGCGGGGCGATGAACTCCTTCATGGACACCGTCTTCACCCAGAACGTCGGCCTCATCGGCATCACCAAGGTCGCCAGCCGGTACGTCACCGCCTTCGCGGGCGGCATCCTCGTCGTCCTCGGCGTCCTCCCCCGGCTCGGCGCCGTCGTCGCCGCGCTGCCGGGTCCGGTCGTGGGAGCGGCGGGCCTGGTCCTCTTCGCGACCGTCACCATGGTCGGCGTGAACACCCTGCGCCGGGTCGACCTGGACCGGGGCCACAACCTGACGATCGCGGCGGTCGCGCTCGGCGTCGGCCTGCTGCCGGAGGTCGCCGACGGCATCTACGACGGCTTCCCCGCCTGGTCCCGGATCATCCTCGGCAGCGGCATCACGAGCGCGGCCCTCGCCGCCTTCCTCCTCAACCTCCTCTTCCACCACACGCCCGGCAGGCGCGCGGGTGCGGGGGCAGGGGTTCCGTCGCAGGATCGGGAGAGGACGAGCGGTGCGGCGGAAGGGGCCACAGGTGGCGGAGAAGGACGGCAGGAAGAAGAAGCGGAAGGCCCCCGAACCCGCACTGCGTGAGCTCCTCCGCGTCCCCGGGGGCGAGCGGATCGACCTCACCGCGTACGACGCCCGGGCGACCCCCGCCGGACCCACCGACAAGGCGGCGGGGCTCGAAGCCACCACCGCCCTCGGGCCCCGGCTCGCCGGACTCCAGGAGCGCCTGTACGCGGCGAGCACCGCCGGCGACCGGCGACGCCTGCTCCTCGTGCTCCAGGGCATGGACACCAGCGGCAAGGGCGGCACGGTCAAACACGTCATCGGCCTCTTCAACCCGTCCGGCTGCCGGATCCGGGCCTTCAAGGCGCCGACGCGCGAGGAGCAGAACCACCCCTTCCTCTGGCGGATCATGAGGGCGCTCCCCCAGCCGGGCGAGATCGGCATCTTCGACCGCTCGCACTACGAGGACGTCCTCGTCGCCCGGGTCCGCGGCCTCGTCCCGCGCCGGCGGATCGGTCCCCGCTACGAGCAGATCAACCGCTTCGAGAAGTCCCTCGCGGAGGACGGGGTGACCGTGGTGAAGGTCTTCCTCCACCTCTCGTACGAGGAACAGCGCGCCCGGCTCCTCCAGCGCCTGGACAATCCCGACAAGCACTGGAAGTTCGACCCGGGCGACATCGAGGAGCGGGCGCTGTGGCCGGAGTACCGGCGGGCGTACGAGATCGCCCTGGAGCGCTGCACGACGGCCGAGGCGCCCTGGTACCTGGTCCCGGCGGACCGCAAGTGGTACCGCAACTGGGCGATCAGCAAGCTGCTCCTCGAACACCTGGAGACGCTGGACCCGAGGTACCCGCCGGGGAACTTCGACGCGGCGGAGTACAGGGCCCGACTACTGGCCTCGTGAGCGGCGCCAGCGGGTGACGGCCTGCTCCAGTTCCTCGAATGCGGTGAGATCGACGAGGCCCAGCCTGTTCTGCGCGGCCATCGTGGTGAGCAGTCGGTCGAGGAGTCTGCGGTCCAGGGTCAGCCCCATGGCGAAGGCGGTCATGAGCTCCGTATCGTCCAACCAGGTCACCAGGTCGAACAGAGTGTCGATCTGTGGGTCGTCGAGTGCCCTGACCTTCTGGGCCAGTCTCACGAACCGATGGATCTGCAGGAAGTGGGCGAGGAGGCGAGCCGCCACGTCGGACCTCCCGGCCTCCGCGAGCCGGACCAGGACCCGCAGAGCCTTCCGGTCGCGACCACGCTCGCGTACCAAAGCCGAGGCCACCCGTACCAACCGCCGCGGCGAGGGCGTGCCCGCGAGAGCCGCAAGGACGAGGGAGACGGCGTCCGCGTCACTCGCCACCCGGCGCAGGGCCTCACCCAGCACCTGGTCGCCTTGAGTGCTCCGCAGTCCCTGGTACACGACAGCCGCGTTGCGGTCGGTGACCCGGGTGGCGAGGGCGGTCGCCCAGGCATCCCGAATCCTGCTCGGCTCGACGCCGACCACCTCCTCGGCGAACGCCAGAACGTCCTCCAGCGGCCTCGTCCGCGCCACGTCGACCACGAACGCCTCGACCGTGCCCGCCGCAGCCTGCTCCTGGAGCCAGCCGAGAAGCTCCGCCGCCTCCTCCAACGGACGCGACCACGCCGCCTCGGTCAGTTCCCGTGCCGCGCCCGGGAGGTCCTCCTCCTCCCACAGCGCGAGCAGCCGGCTCGTGAACGCCTCCAGCGGGAGGTCTCCGGCACCGGCGGCGGCGCGGGACAGTTCCTCCTCCAGGCGGAGGACCGTCTCCCGCAGCTCCTCGCCGTGGCGTTCCGCCTCCGCCCGGAGGTGCTCCGCGTCCCTCAGGTCCTCCCTGAGCTCCTCGACCTGGCGGCGGAGGTCCTCCTGGGCACGGGTGAGGGCGGACCGCTCCGCGCCCCAGTCGAGGCGGAGGCTCGTGAGGTCGTCGGCCACGTCGCGCGCCTCCGCCTCCTTCTTGTCGAGGAGCGCGTGCAGCGCCTCGATGTTCCGGTGGGCCCGCTCCGTCTCGCGCCGTGACCGCGCCAGCTCGTCCCGCAGGCTCTCGAGCCGGTACTCGTCCGGGCTGCAGACCCGCAGCGCTTCCAGGCGCCGGTCGCGGAGGGCCTGCTTGGCCTCCGGCCTGAGCGGGGCGCCCATGTGCTCCTCCACCTCCCGCACCAGGCGGTCGACGAAGTCCTGCGGTGCGACGCGGCGGCCGGCGAGGTAGCGGGAGACGGCGGACTTGTCGAGGTGGACGCGGTACGCGTACTGGCTCTGGCTGATGCCCAGCCTGGTGAACAGGCCCTTCAACACGTTGCCGAGCTCCGCAACCTCCGGGACCTCTCCCCGCTCGACCTCCGTCGAGCTCCCCCGCGCACGGGCCACTTCGGTCATCGCACCCCTCCCCCGGAGCGTTGCCGCAACACCGGCAACGGTTGCGGCTTTCGCAACGTACCGGACGCCGCCGACCGTGGGGGCACATCGATCCACCCCCGGAAGGAACCCCATGCGTACGCTCCGATGGGCCCAGCGCGCCCTGATCGTTCTCGTCGCCACCGTGCCCCTGGTCCTCGTGACGGTCGCCTTCGTTCCCGCCCTGCTCGTCCTCCCCTTCCGCCGCGAGCGGGCCGCGCACGCCCACGCGATGGTGCGTCAGCTCAGCGCGTGGACTCGGGTGCTGCTGCTGTCGAGTCGCGAGCGTTAAGCACTTTGATCAGATAACTTCCGATCGTGAACACTTCTGTACGGAAAATGGCGGCGCTCGGTCTTCTGGGCGCCGCCCTCGTCGGCTGCGGCAGCGGCGCGGCCGACACCCCGGCACCGAAGCCGAAGGCGGCCGTCACCACGAGCCCCGCGCCCCGGACCAGCGCCGCCGCCCCCGGCCCGAAGCCCGCGCGCGTCCCCGCCGCCCCGCCCACCATGGCCCCCGGGCCCGGCGGCCTCACCCCCGTCTACACGCGCCGCGCGAAAGGCACCGAGAAGGTCGTCGCGCTCACCTTCGACGCCGACATGACGGCCGATCAGGGCCCCCGGGCCGCGCGCGGCGAGCACTTCGACAACCCGGAGCTCATCGCGACCCTGCGCCGGCTCCAGGTGGACGCGACCGTGTTCATGACCGGCCGCTGGGCGGAGGAGTACCCCGACCAGGCCAAGTCCATCGGCGGCGACCCGCGCTTCGAGATCGCCAACCACTCCTACAGCCACTACGCCTTCGCGACCCCCTGCTACGGCCTGCCGACCGTCCCCGGGCCCGACCAGGCGGCCGACGTGCAGCGCGCCTTCGACGCCTTCCGGGACGCCGGGGCCCTCAACGTCGTCCCGTACTTCCGCTTCCCCGGCGGCTGCTACGACGACGCGGCCCTGCGCGCCCTCACCCCCGTCGGGGTCACCGCCGTCCAGTGGGACGTGGTCAGCGGCGACGCCTTCGCCAAGGACGCGGACGCCGTCGCCGAGCAGGTCCTCGACGGGGTGAAGCCCGGTTCGCTCGTCGTCATGCACTGCACGCGCAGCGCGGCCCCCGTGACCGAGCGGGCGATCCGCCGGATCGTCCCGGAGCTCCGCGCCCGCGGCTACCGCTTCGTGAAGGTCTCGGAGCTCATGAGCCGCTGACCCGGTCTCACTCCAGGCGTGCCGTGGCCCGGCACGCGAGCAGCGCCGCCGCCGCCGCGAGGAGCAGCGCGCCGCCGCAGGCGAGCCAGGGCGGATCGGCAGTTGCCGTACGGGCTCCGCCGACCAGGGCCGTCATGGCGTGCTTCGCCGGGGAACCGGTCGTCACGAGCGCCAGGAGCGAACCGAGCACGAGGGCCGCGAGGGACCAGCCGGGCGCCTGGAGGAACGGGCGGGAGGCGAGCGCGCCGACAGCGGCCCCCGTCAGGGCGCAGGCCAGTGCCGCGAGCAGCCCGGCGGTGGCGGCGGCGAGCGCCGTGACCCCCCGCCGGTCGGCGATCGCCGTCACCGCGAGGACGGCGACCGTGCCGACGAGGACCGGCCAGGCGGTGCCGGTGAGCAGCGCCGCGAGGTGCGCGCGGCCCCGGCCGGCGGCCGCCGCGACCACGCTGCGGGCGGCGGGCGGTTCCTGGGTGAGGCAGATCCGTACGGTCCAGGCGGACACCGGGAGCAGGGCGGCGGCGGTGAAGCCGAGCGCGCCGAGCACCGGTTCGCCGGCCTGGACGCCGACGCCGATGAAGGCCGCGTAGAGGAGCAGCGGTGCGAGCCAGCGCTGGGAGCGGAGGAGCAGACCCGACTGGTAGCGCAGGAGCGCCGTCATACCCGTACGCCTTCGGTGCCGAGGTGGTGGATGTGCCAGGACGCGGCGAGGAGCGCGCTCAGGAGGGCGTCGGAGTGCGCCGCGTCCACGGTGAGGAGGGTGGTGCCGTCGGGGCCGGGGGTGGTCAGCGGGTCGCCGGGCAGCCGGGCGGGCAGCGACCGGCCGCCGGATGCGACGATACGGACGGAGGCCCGGGGGCCGACGGGACCGGACGCGGAAGAGGACACGGCGTGACCGGGCCCGGTCCTGCCCGTCACGACACCGCCCGTCCTCGCCCCGGGCTCGCGCCGAGCCTCCCGAAGCCCCCCGCCCGTCGCCGCGAACTCCGGCCCGGTCGGCGGGCGTCCCTCCGGCCCCACGAGCACCTGCGCCATCTCCCGTACCCGGCCGCCCTCCACCCCGTACACCACCGCCGCCTCCCCCTCCAGACGGCGCGGGTCGTGGTCGACGAAGACGACCGTGGCGCCCGCCGCGAGCCGTTCGCGGACCGCGGCGTCCAGTTCGGCGCGGGCGCCGGCGTCGAGACCGGTCCAGGCCTCGTCGAGGACGAGCAGGGCGGGGTCGGCGAGGAGGGCCTGGGCGACGGCGACCTTCTGGCTGGTGCCCTTGGAGAGCTCCGCCAGGGCGGTACGCGCGTGCGTGCCGGCCCCGAAGCGCTCCAGCCACTCCCCCGCCCGGGCCCGCGCCGCCGCCCGGCCGAGGCCCTGGACGCGGCCGAGGTGGACCAGGTGGTCGAGGGCCGTGAACGGCAGGGCGACGGGGAAGCGTTCGGGGACGTACGCGGTGCGGGGCGGGCGGCCGGTGACACGGCCCTCCGTGGGCGCGTCGATGCCGGCGAGCAGCCGCAGCAGCGTGGACTTGCCGGTGCCGTTGGTGCCGACGACCCGGACGAGGGCGGCGGCGGGCAGGTCGAGGGAGACCTTCCGCAGCACCCACGGCCCCCGGAGGCCGTGCCGCCGCCCGACGCGCTCCAGCCTCAATTCGAGGAGTTCTTCTGCGGGGTGAGCTCGCTGGGCCGGACGACGACGAAGCCCTGGCCCTCCAGCTTCAGCTGCACCGCCTCGCCCGAGCCGCCGCGGATCATGGAGCCGAGGGACTGCGAGCGGTGCAGGGAGGTGTGGAGCTGCTCGCTCCAGCCGACGACGGCGTCGGTGTCGACGTACACCGGGGCCTGCGGGGTGACGGGGATGACGATCGGGTTGCCCTCGCACATCAGGGCGATCTTGCCGTAGCCGGAGAAGACGGAGTTGAAGAGACCGCCGCCGGTCATGCCGGCGCCCTTCACCGTCCTGATGTCGTAGTGGAGGGTGGCGTCGAAGCAGAGGACGTTGCGGCCGTTGACGGTGAAGGCCTCGCCCTGCTCGATCTCGACGATGAAGCAGTTCTGCGCCTCGTGCGCGAACCAGGCCTCGCCCTGGCCCCGTACGGCCATCAGCGCCAGGCCCTCACCGGTGACGGCCCGCTTGAGCATGCCGCCGATGCCCTGGCCCTTGCGCTCGAACTGCAGGTCGCCGCGGAAGGCGATCATCGAACCCTGGCGGGCGTGCATCTCGCCGTTCACGGTGTACTTGACCGATTTGGCGTTCTGGAGGGTCATCCCCGGGAAGGTCGCCGCCTCGGCGAGGTGTTCACCGGCAAAAAGATCGCTCTTCATGAGGGGCATCCTGGCCCGGAAGGGATGATTCCCACAAGAATCGCTCCGCACCGCGATGGCAGACTTGCCGGGTGAGCAGCAACGAGACCGATCTCCGTGATGAGAAGCCCCAGTTCGTCCTCCCCCTGGTCGTCAGGATCGAGCGCGACGCGCCCCCGGCCCGCACCGACGCGCTGGAGACCGCGGCGCGGGCCGTCCTGGAGATCCTCACCGACGACCGCTCCCTCGGCGAGGGCGAGTGGGCGCAGGCGATCACCGACTGGCAGGACGCCCGGATCCGCAAGGTGGTGCGCCGGGCGCGCGGCGCCGAGTGGCGCCGCGCGAACACGCTGCCGGGCATCACGGTGACCGGCGCGGAGGCGGAGGTACGGGTCTTCCCGCCGGTCCCGCTGGACGGCTGGCCCAAGGACCTCGCGAAGCTCCAGGTGTCGGGCACCGACCTCGACGACCCGGCGGCGCCCGGCCCCGTACCGGAGGGGGCGGCGGTGCTGTGGCTGAACCCGGAGCTCGACATGTCGGCGGGCAAGACGATGGCACAGGCCGGGCACGGGGCGCAGCTGCTCTGGTGGGCGATGCCGGAGGCCGACCGGAAGGCCTGGCAGGAGGCGGGCTTCCCCCTCGCGGTACGCACGGCACCGGCCGAGGACTGGGCGGCCCTGACGACGAGCGGCCTCCCGGTCGTCCGCGACGCGGGCTTCACGGAGATCGCCCCGGGCTCCTGCACGGTGGTCTCGGAGGGCAGCCCCCTCTTCGCCCCGCAGCTCCGCCTGCCCAGGGCCTGACGGCCGCCCGGCGGGTGCGCCGTCCTGACGCGCGGGTGTCAGCTGCCTGCCGTAGTGTGCGCGGCGGTCCGCACCCCTGGGAGATCCGCATGTCCGTCCACGCCCGGCTCCACGCCACCGTTCCCGCCCCCCTGCCCTCGCCGGCGGCCGGTCCGTCGGAGATCGTGGGCCGGCCGGGGTGCCGGCTGCTCGTCCAGCGGAGCGACGACGAGATCGTGGCGCGCCCGCTGGACGACGCCTACGCGGCCCGGCCGGGAGCGGAGGTCCGTTTCCCCGCACCCTGGCCGCGCGACCGCGGCACGTGGGAGGTGTCGCCGGACGCGAGCCTGGCCGTCTTCGCCGGGGTGCACGCCGTGCGTGCCGTCGAGCCCTCGGGGGCGACCCGCTGGGAGATCCGGCACGGCTGCTGGTACGGGGCGTGCCGGGAGTTCCACGCGTCGTACGACGCGTACGCGGATCGCCGGGACCACCGCTACCCGGACGGGGGCTCCGTCGGTTTCTCGGCGGACGGCAGCCTCGTCTGGGCCCATGTACGCGGCCCGCTGGCCGAGGGCGAGTCCACCCCGGACGCCGTCGACGAGTGGCTGGTCATCGATGCCCTCGACGGCCGCGTGCTCGCGCGGGCCGATGCCCGGGCCGCGGCGGCCGGCAGCGACCACGTCTCCCACCCGGCCGATCCCCGCCGGATGGGCCTCAGCATCGGCGAGGGCCAGGACGGCGCACCGCTGCGCCTGGGCAGCTGGGACGGCGAGAAGCTGGAGGTCACCTACGTGGAGGGCGACCTCTGTCTGCTGAGCGTGAGTCCCTCGGGCGACCGGCTCATGACGGTCTCCCACGACCAGGACGAACTCGCGGTCCGCGACGCGGACGGGGACGTCCTGGACGACCTGGCATGGGACGCCGAGTCGGTCCTGCCCCCGCACCCCGACGCCCCTGCGGACGATCCCGACGAGGCACCCGTCTACTGGGACTGGGCAGGCGGCTTCGTGACCGAGACGACCCTGCTCGCCTCGACCGACGAGAGCGACGACGAATGGGGCCACACCCGGCACTGGCTCCTGGACACCACCCGCCCGCACGGCCTCCACCCGGTCGTCTACCCCTCCCCTCCCTCGGGGCAGCCGACCGCACTCGGCGACGGCACGTGGGCGACCCGGTCCGAGTCGGGCGACACCTTGCACGTCTGGACGGCCGAGACATCGGGCTGAAGCCCTTCGGCTGTTCCAGCGGGGCCGAACCTCAAATGAAGCTCTGAACGTCCCTCTCCTGGGGTTCGAACGTTCCCGCCTGGGCCATCAGGTGAGGGACTGAGGACCGAAGGAGGGGGACATGACGGAACTCGGCATCGGCATCGGCTGGCGTCCCGAGATCGCTGCGGCGGTGGAGGCCCTGCACGGCGTCGACTGGGTGGAGGTCGTCGCGGAGAACATCTGCGCCGACCATCTGCCCGACTCCCTGACCCGGCTGCGCGAGCGCGGCGTGACGGTCGTCCCGCACGGCGTCTCGCTCGGGCTCGGCGGCGCGGACCGCCCGGACCCGGCGCGGCTCGCGGCGCTCGGGGAGAAGGCGGTGGCCCTCGGGGCGCCGCTGGTCACGGAGCACATCGCGTTCGTACGGGCCGGAGGGCCGCTCACCGCGACCCCGCTGCTCGAAGCCGGCCACCTGCTGCCCGTACCCCGCACCCGGGACGCGCTCGACGTGCTCTGCGAGAACGTGCGCATCGCACAGGACGCGCTGCCCGTACCGCTCGCCCTGGAGAACATCGCGGCCCTGATCGCCTGGCCGGGCGAGGAGATGACGGAGGGACAGTTCCTCGCGGAGCTGGTGGAGCGTACGGGGGTACGGCTCCTCATCGACGTCGCCAACCTGCACACCAACCACGTCAACCGCGGCGAGGACCCGGCCCTGGCCCTGGCCCGACTGCCGGTCGAGGCGATCGCGTACGTGCACGTCGCGGGCGGCGTCGAACGGGACGGCGTCTGGCACGACACCCACGCCCACCCGGTACCGGAGTCGGTCCTCGACATCCTGTCGGACCTCACCTCCCGGGTCTCCCCGCCGGGCGTCCTCCTGGAACGGGACGACGATTTTCCGCCGGAGGAGGAGCTGGCGGCGGAGCTGGACGCCATCCGGACCACTGTCACCGCTGTGGGCATGCGTTCCGCCGGGGCGGAACCGGTGGGCACAGCCCACGCGCACGGCGCCCTCTCGCTCGTACCCGCACCCCGACGCGCCCCGCTTCTCATCGGCGCCGGGGCCCGCGTCTCGGGAGGCCCCATGCCCGGTACCCCCGTCGTCGAGGAGCCCGCGCCGCAGGAGGACGCCCGCCAACGCCTGGCCGTCACCCAGGCCGCCCTCCTCTCCGCCCTCGTCGCCGGCACCCCCGTCCCCGAAGGCTTCGACACCCGTCGGATCGGGGTGCAGAGCCGTGCCCTCGCCGCCAAGCGGGCCGGGGTCGTCGCGAAGGTCGCGCCGGAGCTGCCGGAGCTCCTCGGCAAGGACTTCCGGCCCGCGTTCCTCGCGTACGCCAGGTCCCGCCCCATGACCGGCGGCTACCGCCGCGACGCCCTCGACTTCGCCGAGCACCTGCTGCTCGCCGAGCGCCCGGAGGACCCGGCGGCACGGCGGCAGCTCACGGAGTGGTGGCAGGACCGTTCCGGCAGCCGCCCGCCGGGCCGCGCCACCCGGCTCGTACGGGCCGCCCGCCACGCTCTCGTCCGGAGATGACCATGGACCTTCTCATCGTGCTCGTCTACCTCGCGGGCGCCGTCAGCATCGCCCTCGTCATCACCCGGGTCGTCCGGACGCGCGGCGGTCCCGGCGGGCCCGTCCACGACCGGTACGAGGTCGCCTTCCTCAACGGCGGCCCGGCCCGCGTCGTCGACACCGCCCTCGCCGCGCTCCAGGCCGACGGCAGGCTCGCGATCGGAGGGCCCGGCATCGTCGCGGTCGTCCGCCCCACCGCGTACGACCCGGTGGAGCGCGCCGTCCTCCAGGAGCACGCCGCCGCCCCGCACGGGGCCCTGCACCACCTGCGCCAGGGCGTGATGCGCCACCCGGCGGTCCAGGAGATCGGCGACGGTCTCGCGGCCCGCGGTCTGGTCGTCGCCCCGGCGACGCGACGGACCACGGCGGGCTGGTGCGGCACCCTCGCCTTCGCGGCCTTCGCCTTCTTCCCCCTCTCGATCGTCTTCACGGTGATCGATCTCGCCGACTCCCCCGAGTTCCGGATCCCGTTCGTCTTCAAGGTGGCGCCGATGCTGTTCGCCGCCTTGATCACCGGCATCGTCTGCGGGTCGATCTCGGCCCGGCAGGTCACCTCGGCCGGCCGCCGTGCGGTCCTCGCGTACGGGAGGGAGCACGGCCACCTCGCGGACGCCGGCCACCTCGTGGCCCTGCACGGGCTGCGGGCCCTGCCGGACCCGGTCCTCCGGGAGCAGCTGGTCGCCGCCGCCCGGCTCTACGCACCGCCCCGGCGCAACCGGCGCGGCGGCAGGCGGCCCTCGCCGTCGCACGTCTCGTCCTCGGACGCGGCCGCCCTCGGCGTGGCCGCCGAGTGGTGCGCGACCAACAGCTCCTGTGGGGGTGGTGGGGGCAGCTCCTGCTCGGGCGGCGGCTCGTCCTGCTCGTCCGGGTCCTGTTCCTCGGGCTCCTGCTCCGGCGGCGGGTCGAGCTGCGGCGGAGGTTCCAGTTGCGGGAGCTCGGGTTCCAGCTGCGGCTCCAGCTCCAGCTCGTGTTCCAGTTCCAGCTCCAGTTCGTGCTCCAGCTCCAGTTCCAGCGGCTGAGGGGCCATTCGGGTGGCGGCCCCGGCCGTCCTCCCGTACAACCGGGACATGATCTGGGTTCCGCTACTCCTGGTGGCTTTCGTCGTGGCCGGTGTCGGCTGTGTGCGGGTCTGCCGTGCCTCGCTCGCCGCCGCCCGGCCGCACGGGTCGTCCGGCGGTACGGAGGAGCTCACCGTGTGCGAGGCGGCCTACCTCGCCGGGGGGCCGTTCCGGGTCACCGACCTGACGCTGGTGTCGATGCACCGGGCGCGGCGGCTGCTGCTCGCGCACACCGGCTGGGCGACGGTCGTGGACGCCTCGGGCTCCGGGGACGAGCTGGAGCGGGCGGTGCTCGGTGCCATCGGGCCCGCCGGGCAGTCGCCGGTTCCGGCCGTGCGTCCGGTGGTCGCCGCGGCCGATTCCGTACGTCTCCTCGCGGAGGGGCTCGTCGACCGGGGGCTCGCCGTGTCGGAGGAGGCCCGCCGGGAGATGGCGGCCGGGGTGCGTGCGGTCCGGGCGGGGTTCCTGCTGACGCTGGTGCTCGGGACGGTCGCGGCGCTCCTGGTGCCGGGCGGGGAACGGGCCCCGGTCGTCGCCGGTTTCGCGCTGCCGCTCGTCGGCTCGGGGCTGTGCCTGCTGATCGGCGGGATCGAGGTGTATCCGTACACCCGCTGGGCGTCCCCGGCCGGGCAGCGGCTGCTCTCGGGGCTGTCGCCGGCCGATCCGCTCACCGATCCGCTCACGGCTCTCGCGACGCGCGGTCCCGCCGTCCTGGAGCCGGAGCTCCGGGCCGCCCTGCGAGCCTGACGAAGCGGCCCCGCAGGCCGGAAAGGGTCCCGGAAATGACGCCGGTGCGGCGCGCGTGACGCGCGCCGCACCCGGAGCCGGACCCGGTGTCGCTGGAGCGGCGGGCACATGGTGCCGCCCGCCGTCTGATCTTCCGGGTCAAGGGGTGGCGCGCCCGGCCGGGAGC
>NZ_JBSHDU010000013.1:0-83610 GCF_053616475.1 Streptomyces sp. NPDC055815
CGCCCCGGGGGTCGTCCCCCGGGGCGGCCGTTTCGTCTTCGCGATGTCTCAGGCCTTGCTGTAGTGCGCCCAGAACTCGTCCCAGGACAGCACGCCGTCGCCGTTGTCGTCGCGCTGCTTGATGAGCGCCTCGGCGACCGTCTCGGTGACGTTGAAGTCGCCCAGCTGCGCCATGACGTGCTTGTACTCCGCGGCGGTGATGAAACCGTCGCCGTCCACGTCGAACTTGTTGAATGCCGTGCGTGCCGAGTCGATGTCCGCCACTGCGTCCGCCCCTTCTTGGTGCTTGTCTGACGGGGGTCAGATTAGCTGGCTCCCGTCCTGGCGGATGATGGCGGTATGAGCGACGACGTGGCACGGATCCTGGCGGCGGCGGCACGCGGGGAGTTCCCGCCCCCGGACGGTTCGACGACGGTGGTGCCCCAGCCGGGTCCCCGGGACGCGGGGGTGCTGGCCTTCACGGCGCACTCCGTGGTCTTCACGGACGCCGACCCGGAGTGGGTACGGGCAGCGCTGGCGGCCACCTCGGCCGATCCGCTCGCGGCGAGCATGAACCCGGCCTTCCTGCTCGCGCTGATGGCCCGCACCGGCCGGCACATGAACACGATCGACCTGCTCACGGTGGCCGACGCGCTGCCGGGCCCGCCGCCGCTGGAGCTCCGCGAGATCGACGACCCGTCGCATCCCCGGGTGGCGCGGGCGCTGAAGTTCCGGGACGAGGTCCGGGTGTGGGCGGCCGACGGCGGTGTCCTGGTCCTGGGGCGGGGCGTCGGGGGCCGCTGGGAGGCGGCGGTCGAGGTGGACGAGGAGGTGCGCCACCGGGGCCTGGGGCGGGCCCTGGCGACGGCGGCCCGCCACCTCACCCCGGGCGAGGTGGTGTGGGCCCAGCAGGCTCCCGGCAATGCCCGCAGCGTCCGGGTGTTCCAGGCGGCGGGCTACCGCCCGGTGGCCTCGGAGGCCCTCCTGATCGCCGGCTGAGCGGCTACCGGAAGATTCCGGTGTGGCCCAGGGAGTAGCGGCCCGGCTGCGGATAGACGGCGAGTCCGTGCGGGCCGCTGCCGACGGGGATGCGGGCGAGCTGCTTGCCGGTGGTGGTGTCGAGGGCGTAGACCTCGGAGTCGTAGCGTCCGGAGAGCCAGAGGACCTTGCCGTCGGCGGAGACGCCGCCCATGTCGGGGGAGCCGCCGTCCGGGAGCCGCCACTTCTTGGTGAGCTTGTCCTGGCCGAAGTCGAAGACGGAGACGGTGCCCTCGCCGCGGTTGGAGACGTACATCTCGCGGGAGTCCCGGCTGATGTAGAGGCCGTGGCAGCCCTTGCCGGTGGGCAGGAGGGTGGGGGTGGTGAACTTGTCGCCGTCCAGGACCCACATGCCGTGGGCCATCATGTCGGCGATGTAGAAGGTCTTGCCGTCGGGCGAGATCTTCACGTCCTGCGGCATGGCGCCGTCGAGGGGCAGTTTCTGCTGGCCGACGACCTCCATCTTCTCGGTGTCGACCTTGAGGAGTTCGCCGGAGAACTCGCAGGAGACGACGAAGTAGCGTCCGTCGGCGGAGAAGTCGGCGTGGTTGACGCCGTAGCAGCTGACGGGGACGGACTTCTTCCGTTCCATGGTGTGCGGGTCGCGGAAGACGAGTTCGCGGTCGAGCGAGGCCATCACGACGGCGTACTTGCCGTCGGGCGTGAAGTAGAGGTTGTACGGGTCGTGGACCTCGACGGGCTTGCCGGCGACGCCGGTGGCGGGGTCGATGGGGGTGAGGGTGTGGCCCCGGTTGTTGTTGACCCAGAGGGTCTTCAGGTCCCAGGAGGGGACGACGTGCTGGGGCTGGACGCCGACCGGGATGGTCTCGACGACCTGGTAGGTGGTGGGGTCGATGACGGAGACGGTGTTGGAGTTGGTGTTGGGGACGTAGACCCGGGAGGGGAAGTTCCGTACCACCGGGGAGAGCCGGTTCGGCCGGTCGGCGGCGTAGACGTCGTGGGCGTCGAGCAGGGGCGGCATCCCGGGCAGTCCGGCGGGGGCGGCGGCCGGTTTGGGTACGGCGGGGGCGGCGGCCTTCTTCACGGGGGCGGCGCCCTCGGGGTGGTTCGCGCTGCCGCAGCCGGCGAGGCCGGTGAGGAGCGCGGCGGCGAGGAGGACGCGGGTGCGCTTCTTGAGGTGTGCCATCAGCTCAGCAGCTCCGTGGTGGTGACCGCGCTCAGGCCGCGGCGGTCGAGGTCGGCGAGGAGGAGGGGCAGCGCGGCGGCGGTGTCCGGGTAGCCGAAGTGCAGGCTGACGACGGATCCGGCCCGGACCGTCCCGGTGACGTTGCGGACGACGGCCGCGGCGCCGGGCGAGGTGAAGTCGAGGGAGTCGACCTCGTACGAGAGGACGTGCGGGTATCCGGCGCGCCGGGCGGCCCGCAGGACGTGGGGGGCGGCGTTCCGGGCGCGGGAGGGGCGGAACCAGGTGCCGACGGAGCCGGTGAGCCGGCGGAGCCGTCCGGAGCAGGCCTCGATCTCGGCGAGGGCCTCGGCCTCGGTCATGGCGTTGATGTCGATGTGGCGCTGGGTGTGGTTGCCGAGGTCGTGGCCGCCGTCGAGGACGCGGCGGGCCAGGGCGGGGTGTTCGTCGAGCCAGCTGCCGACGGCGAGGACGGTGACGCGGGCGCCGGCCTGCTCGGCCTGGGTGAGGAGCCGCCGGGCGAGGGCGGGGTCGCCCTGGCCGTGGAAGGTGAGGGCGACGCGGAGCCGGTCACGGGGGCCGTGGGCGATCTCGTCGGGCTGTCCGGGGAAGCGGCGCGGGGCCGGGGCGGCGACGGGCGCGGGGGCGGGGCGCCGCGCGGCGGCGGCGGGGGCGGGGCGGGGTTCCGTGCCGCAGGCGGTGGCGAGGGCTCCCGCGAGGGCGGCGGCCGCGCCCGTCCGGAGGGCTCCTCGGCGGTCGGTCGGCTTCACGCGACCATTCAAGAGGGATGTCGCCCGATTGGTCACGATTAGGCCAATTCAGGACGTTTGCGGGCATGCGCCGGGAGTCCACCATGCGGACGACCCCGGGGAACAACCAGCGAACCGCATAGTCATTCATTGTTTACAAGGTCAGTGCCGCATGTCACCAACGATTCACAATCACAATGTCCGCTTTTGACCTATCTTGCCCCGCTAGGGACTTTTGGCGGCAAGGCCCCCCGTCTGCCATAGTCGGAGACACGACCCCCATTGACCCGGGCCAGGTCGACATAGCGGCGCTGTGGATACACCCCCCCGTCCACGGCGCACCCCACGGAAGCCCCCACGCACCCCACCACGGCGCACGGGGGCTTCCGTGCGTCCGGGATCAGCCCTCAGGGCCGGTCGGCGACCCGCATCTCGAACCAGGTGGTCTTGCCGCGCGGCGCCAGGTCCACGCCCCAGCGGTCGGCGAGTTTGTCGACGAGGAAGAGCCCGCGGCCGCTGATGTCGAGCTCGTGCACCGGCATCAGACACGGCAGTCCGCGCGAGGGGTCGCGCACCTCGATCCGGATCCAGCCGCGGCGCCGCTGTAACCGCAGCGCGAAGACCCGGGCCCCGGTGTGCCGGACGGCGTTCCCGACGAGCTCCGAGACGAGCAGCACCGCGTGCTCGGCGATCGTCGGACCGAGCCCCCACTGCCGCAGCACGACGTGCTGGGTGAGCCTGCGGGCCACCCACGCGGACTCGGGGCGGGACGGCAGCCGGACATCCTCCTCGGCCGGATTGCCGTACAACTCCACTGCGTCGGCGGCCTGTTCGTCGTCCGCGGCCGGTGACCACCGCGGCGCGGCGGCGCTCGCGCGCTGCCACGGTTGTTCCCTACCCTCCAGGCCCGCCATGCCCCCCATCATGGCCGTACGGAGCCCTCCGCGGGGGCCGTTCCGATGGAATCGGCCCCCACCCGTGAAGGATCGTCAGGCGAACTTCGCCTTACCGGGGCCCTCCTCGACGAAGGAGCGCATCCCGGTCTCGCGGTCCTCGGTGGCGAACAGGCCCGCGAACCAGTTCCGCTCGATGGCGAGACCGGTGTCGATGTCGGCCTCCAGACCCTGGTCGATCGCCTCCTTCGCGGCCCGCAGGGCGACGGCCGGGCCCTGCGCCAGCTTCGCGGCCCAGGCGTGCGCCTGCTCGTACACCTCGGCGGCCGGGACGACCCGGTCGACCAGACCGAGCGTCAGGGCCTCGTCGGCCTTCACCATCCGGCCCGTGAAGATGAGGTCCTTGGCCTTGGAGGGGCCGACGAGCCGCGACAGGCGCTGGGTGCCGCCCGCGCCGGGGATCAGGCCGAGCAGGATCTCCGGCTGGCCCAGCTTCGCGTTGTCGCCGGCGATCCGGTAGTCGGCGCAGAGCGCGAGCTCGCAGCCGCCGCCCAGGGCGTAGCCGGTGATCGCGGCGACGACCGGCTTGGGGATGCGGGCCACGGCGGTGAAGGAGTCCTGGAGGGCGCGCGAGCGCTTGACCATGGCCACGTGGTCCATGACCTGCATCTCCTTGATGTCCGCGCCGGCCGCGAACACCTTCTCGCCGCCGTAGAGGACCACGGCCCGCACGTCGTCGCGGTCGGTCGCCTCCTGGGCCAGCTCGCGCAGCCGGTCCTGGGTGGCGATGTCCAGGGCGTTCATCGGGGGGCGGTCGAGGCGGATCGTGCCGACGCCTTCGGCGACTTCGAGGTTCACAGTCATGGGACGAAGGTTAGTGGCCGTTAACGACAACGGGCCCGGTGCTGTTGCTCACAGCACCGGGCCCGCGGTCGGTCGCGTACGACTAGGCGATCCACTCCGACCAGTCCATGTTCCAGCCGTTGAGGCCGTTCTCCGGGGTGATCTGCTTGTCCTTGGAGTTCTTCACGATCACGACGTCACCGATGATCGAGCGGTCGTAGAACCAGGCCGCCGGAGTCGAGCTGTCGCCCGCGCCCCGCGCGTCCTCCAGGCCGACGCAGCCGTGGCTGACGTTGCTGGAGCCGAAGGTGGAGGACGGCGCCCAGTAGTTGCCGTGCACGAAGGTGCCCGAGTTGGACAGACGCATCGCGTGCGGCACGTCCTTGATGTCGTACTCGCCGCCGAAGCCGACCGTGGCCCCGTTCATGCGGGTCACCTTGTACTTCTCGCTGATGACCATCTGGCCGTTGTACGTGGTGGTGGCCGGCGCGCCCGCGGTGATCGGGATCGTCTTGATGATCGCCCCGTCCCGCTCGACCTTCATCGTCTTGGCGCTCGCGTCGACGGTGGAGACCTGACGGCGGCCGATGGTGAAGCTGATCGTCTTCTTCTGCTTGCCGTAGACGCCGGGGCGGCCCTCGACGCCGTCCAGGTTGAGCTGCACCGTCACCTTGGTGCCGGCGGCCCAGTACTCCTTGGGACGGAAGTCGAGCCGGTCGTTGCCGAACCAGTGGCCCTCGACCTGCACGGCCGGCACGGCCGTCACCTTGATGGCCTTCTCGACGGCCTCCGGGTCGGTGATGCCCCGGCTGAAGTTGATGGAGACCGGCATGCCGACGCCGACGGTCGAGCCGTCCTCCGGCGTGTACTGGCCGATGAAGGTGTTCTTCGGGACCAGGGTGGTGAAGGTGGTGTCCTTCGCCGACTCACGGCCGTCGGCGTCCTTCGCGATCGCGTGGACCTTGTACTGGGTGGCCGCGGCCAGGTGCGCGGTCGGCGACCAGCTGGCGCCGTCGGCGGCGATCTTGCCCTCGACCTCGGTGCCCTTGGAGTCGGCGACCGTGACCGTGGTCAGCTTGCCCTGCGTCGCGGTGACCTTGAGGGCCCCGCTGGTGGCGACCGAGTCGGCGCCGTCCTTCGGAAGGATCGTCACGACCGCCTGGGAGGCCGCGTTCTCCTGCTTGCCGCCGCCCTGGGCGGCCGGCGCCTTCCCCCCCGCACCGCCACCGGTGGCGGTCTCACCGCCGCCGCAGGCGGTCAGGACCAGGAGCATCGCCCCCGCCGCCAGGGCCTGCAGCCTGGCGCCCCCGCGCCGGCTCCGCTTGGCCCCCGATATCGGCTGACCGTTCACTGTGGTCGTCTCCCCTCACACGGCCTGGCAATGCCACGGCCCCACCCCCGTGCGCATCCACTCGCGCACACAGCGCTAGATAATCACACCGCAGGACACGAAAGTTCCTCGTGAATGTCACCGTTCAGTCCCAGTCGGCGTGATACGGGGCAGGGAAGGTCACGACAGGGCGGAACCGGCCTTCCACTCGCCCCACTCCAGGTTCCAACCCCCGAGACCGTTGTCGGGGTCGACCTCCTTGTCCTTGGAGTTGACCACCTCCACCACGTCCCCGATGAGCGTCCGGTCGAAGAACCAGCCCGCGGGCGAGTCCGCGCTGCCGCCCTTCTCGTCCCGCAGGCCGACACAGCCGTGGCTGACGTTGGCGGAGCCGAACGTGGAGGCGTCCGCCCAGTAGTTGCCGTGCAGGAAGGTCCCCGAGTCGGTCAGGCGCATGGCGTGCGGCACGTCCTTGATGTCGTACTCGCCGCCGAAGCCGACCGTCCTGCCGTCCATCCGGGTCACGTCGTACAGCTCGGTGACGACCATCTTCCCGTTGTACGTGGTGGTCTTCGGCGCGCCCGCGGTGATCGGCACCGTCGCGAGGACCTCGCCGTCCCTGCGGACCTCCATGGTGTGCGCGGCGGCGTCGACCAGGGACACCTGGGAGCGGCCGACGGTGAACCCGACCGTCTTGCGCTGGATGCCGTACACCCCGGGCGCCCCCTCGACGTCCCGCAGCCCCAGCTCCACCGTGACCTTCGTGCCGGGCCGCCAGTACGCGGCGGGCCGGAAGTCGAGCCGCTCCTTGCCGAACCAGTGGCCGACGACCTCCACCGGCGGCTCCGAGGTGACGCGGATGGCCCGCTCGACCTCGGCCCGGTTCTCGATCGGCCTGTTGAAGCCGAAGGAGACGATCATCCCGGTGCCGACCGTGGAACGGTTCTCCGGCTTGAAGTAGCCGATGAAGCGGGACTCCGGCACCACGGTGGTGAAGACGGTGTGCCGGGCCGAGCGACGCCCGTGCGCGTCGAGCGCGACCGCGTCCACGCTGTACTTGGCGGCAAGCGCGAGCCGGGTGTCCGGCCGGGGCCGCCAGCGCAGCCCGTCCGCCGAGATCTCCCCGGCGACCGCGGACCGCCGGCCGTCCTCCACCTGGACGACCGTCACCCGTTCGAGCCGCCCGCCGTCCACCTTCACCTCGACGGGCCCGTCCGCCGGCACCGCCCGGCTGCCGTCCTCAGGACTCACCCGGATGACATCACCCGGGGCCCGCGCCTTCCCCGGCAGGCTGATGTCGATGCCGCCACCGCCGTCCGCCCCGGTGCAGCCCGCAAGCCCCGCGATCAGTCCCGCCACCACCAGGGCGTGCCTCGCCCGCTTCCATACGCATGTCACGCCCGGCCCAACGACGGCCACCCTCCAGGGGAAACGTGCGTGCGGGTCATGTTGGGAGCACGGCCGTGCGGGCAGAACAGGGGGAGAACCACGCGCGGGAGCGGCGGCCGGGACGCCGCCGCTCCCCCGGGTGCGGGCCCGACGAGCCGCGGGAGGCCGGGACGGTGGCGAGCGCAGCCGAGCAGGAGGCGGTACAGGAGCATGCCCTGGAGCGGGCCGCGCCACCGGTGTGGCCGGGGGCGCCGACCCCCCTGGGGGCCCGCTGCCGGGTCGGCCCCGACGGGGTGACGGGCACCAACTTCGCCCTGTGGGCGGGCGGTGCGGAGGCCGTGGAACTGTGCCTCTTCGACAGGGACGGGACCGAGACACGGCTCCCGCTGACCGAACTGACCCACGAGATCTGGCACGGCTTCGTCCCGGGCATCGGCCCCGGACAGCGGTACGGCTACCGGGTGCACGGCCGCTGGGACCCGTGGACGGGCGCCCGCTGGAATCCGGCGAAGCTGCTCCTCGACCCGTACGCCCGAGCGGTCGACGGGGACTTCGCGCTCCCCGCCGAGGTGTACGGGCACGTCCGGGACTGGCCGCAGCAGCACGTGGCCGACACCGTCCGCGACGAGCGGGACTCCGCCCCGTACGTCCCCAAGGGCGTCGTCGTCCATGACGACGACGACTGGTCCGACGACCGCAGGCCCAAGACGCCCTGGCAGGACTCGGTCATCTACGAACTGCACGTCAAGGGCTTCACGAAACAGCACCCCGGCATCCCGGAGCACCTGCGGGGCACGTACGCGGGACTGGCGCACCCGGCGGCGATCGACCACCTGGTACGACTCGGGGTCACGGCCGTCGAACTGCTCCCGGTGCACCAGTTCGCCCACGAGGACCACCTCCTCCGCCGCGGCCTGCGGAACTACTGGGGCTACAACTCCGTCGGCTACTTCGCCCCGCACGCCGGCTACTCCTCCTCGGGCACGGCCGGGCAGCAGGTCGGCGAGTTCAAGCGGATGGTGCGGGCGCTGCACGCGGCGGGGATCGAGGTCATCCTCGACGTCGTCTACAACCACACGGCGGAAGCGGGCGAACTGGGCCCCACGCTGTCCCTGAAGGGCATCGACAACCGCGGCTACTACCGCCTCCAGTCCGACGCCCGCCGGTACGCCGACTACACGGGCTGCGGCAACACCCTGCACGTCGTCCAGCCGCAGGTCCTCCGCCTCATCACCGACTCCCTGCGCTACTGGGTCACGGAGATGGGCGTCGACGGCTTCCGCTTCGACCTGGCGGCGGCCCTCGCCCGCTCGATGCACGACGTCGACATGCTGTCCCCGTTCCTGGCGGTGATCGCCCAGGACCCGGTCCTGCGCCGGGTGAAGCTCATCGCCGAGCCGTGGGACGTGGGCAACGGCGGCTACCAGGTCGGCGCCTTCCCCCCGCTCTGGACGGAGTGGAACGACCGCTACCGGGACGCCGTACGGGACTTCTGGCGCGGGGCGCTGCCCGACGTCCGGGACCTCGGCTACCGGCTGTCCGGCTCCAGCGACCTGTACGCCTGGGGCGGGCGGCGCCCGTACGCCTCGGTCAACTTCGTCACCGCACACGACGGCTTCACGCTGCGCGACCTGGTGACGTACGAACGCAAGCACAACGAGGCGAACGGCGAGGGCAACCGGGACGGCACGCACGACAACCGTTCGTGGAACTGCGGGACGGAGGGCGAGACGGACGACGCAGGCATCAGCGCCCTCCGGCTCCGCCAGCAGCGCAACCTCCTCACCACCCTCCTCCTGTCCACCGGCGTCCCGATGCTCGTCGCGGGCGACGAGATGGGCCGCACCCAGGGCGGCAACAACAACGCGTACTGCCAGGACAACGCACTCGGCTGGCTGGACTGGACCCTCCCGGAGGACCCGGGCCGCGAGGGCCTCCTCACCCTCACCCGCCGCCTCCTCGCCCTGCGCCACCGCCACCCGGTCCTCCGCCGCCGGGCCTTCTTCTCCGGCCGGCCGCAGGGCGCGGACGGGCTGCGGGACCTGGCCTGGTTCACCGCCGAGGGCACCGAGATGACGGAACGGGACTGGTACGCGCCGACGGCGACCCTCGGGCTCTACCTGTCGGGCCGCGACATCCCGGGCCGGGACGCCCGGGGCGAACAGATCACCGACGACAGCTTCCTCGCCGTCCTCCACGCCGGGCCCCGGCCCCTGGACGTCCACCTCCCGGGGCCGCCGTGGGCGAAGTCGTACGAACTCGTCGTGGACACCGCCCGGGAGGACCAGTCCGGGCCGCCGGGCACGCACCACGAGGGCGGCGCGCCGATCCCTGTGGCCCCCCGCTCGTTCCTCCTCCTACGAGTCCGCGAGTAGCCGGCCCACCCCCTTGTGGGCAGGCGTTCCGCAAGGGGCGGAAGCCCACACGGGGTGTGGGCTTCCGGGCACCGGGCGGATCAGGTGCGGGGGGCGAGGTTGGATTCAAGGCGGGCGAGGTAGTGGGCTTCGGCCTCGCGGCGGACCGCCGCGAACCGCCGGTCCACGAGGAGGACCGGGACCAGCCACAGATAGCCCCAAGGGCTGAACGAGTCGACGACACCGGTCTGGCGAAGCAGCTGATTGGTGACGAACACCAGCAGCACCGACACCGCCCAGACGGCCGGCCGATAACGCCCGAGGAAGCGAACGGGGGCGTTCCACGGGCCCGCGAGCGCTTCGAGCATCGCGGCCCGCACGGCCGCCTCGCGGTCCGTCGGATCCGCGGCCTCGGCCGCCCGGGCCGCGGCGAGAGCCGCCTCGTGGCCCTCCTTGGCGAGCGCGTCGGTGAGCGCGCGCGCCTGGGTCACCGTCGCCCCATGCGTCTCCCGCGTCGCGACAGCCTCACGCGCGACGTTCCACCGCAGGTCGTCCCAGTAACCGCGGCGGGCCCAGCGTTCGACGGCCTCGACCCGGTCGGCCTCGGCGGATTCGGGGGCCAGTTCCTTCAGGCGCCGCGAGAGCGCCACGGCCCGGGCGGCACGGCCCGGGTGGTCGAACTCGTCGGCGCGCAGGCACAGCTCGGTGTACCCGGCGAGGAGCCCGAGATGGTCGCCGTCCAGGGCGAGACCCGCGCGGAAGGCCTTCTCCGCCGCGTCGTCGTGGTCGTCCTCGTCCTCGACGGCGTGGCCGAGCGCCAGCCAGCAGTACAGGTCCGGATGCGGGCCGAGTGCGTCGATGCCCTCTTACGCGGCCCTGCGGACGGCCGCCGTGCCGCCGGCGAGGAAAAGCTGCTCGCAGCGGTCGCCGTAGGCGTCGAGCGTGGTCATGTGGTTCCCCTTGTGCATGCCCCCCCCTGTGGGGTCGCGCAAGTCTCCGACGTGCGACTTCGAGAGGTCAAGACCAATCTCCGGGAAAACCGGATGAGACGCGTCAGTGGTGAACCGTATGGTCGGACCTGATGCCCGAGAAACCGCTGCCCCCGCCCTCCGACCGCTCGACGGTCCGCGTCCTGCTCCGCCTCTGGCCGTACGTGAGGCCCGTGCGGGGCCGGCTGTTCACGGCCGCGTTCGTCGCGATCGTCGCGTCCTGCCTCTCGCTCGTCATCCCGCTCGTCCTCAAGTGGCTGGTGGACGGCCCCCTCACCGACCGGGACCCCGGAGGCGTCTGGCTCGGAGCGCTGTACCTGCTCCTCCTGGGCATCACCGAGGCCGTCCTCTTCGGCTTCCGCCGCTGGCTGGTGGCCCGCCCGCTGTCCCACGTCGAGGCCCGCATGCGCGCCGACCTGTACGGCAGACTCCAGCGCCTCCCCATCGCGTTCCACGACCGCTGGCCGTCGGGACAGCTCCTGTCCCGAGGGACGACGGACCTGATGCTGGTCCGGATGTTCCTCGCGTTCCCCCTGACCTTCCTCCTGGTCAACGGCGTGACGATCCTCGCCGGTTACGTCCTCCTCCTCACCCAGGACTGGACGCTCGGCCTGATCCTCCTCACGCCCGCACTCCCCCTCGTCCTGGTCTCCCACCTCTTCGAGCGCCGGTACGGAACGGTGGCGCGCACGGCCCAGGACCAGGTCGGCGACCTGACGACGGTCGTCGAGGAGAGCGTCCTCGGCATCCGGATCGTGAAGGGCTTCGGCCGGCACCGCAGCCAGGCCCGGGCATTCCGGGAACTCGCCGAACACCTCCGCGGCACGGAACTGGCCAAGGCCCGGCTGCTCGCCATGATCTGGGCGGTCATCACCGTCCTGCCGGAGCTGGCCATCGGGGCGGCCCTCGTCCTGGGCACGGTGCGGGTCGCGGACGGGGACCTCTCCGCCGGCACCCTGGTCGCGTTCCTGTCGACGGCCCTGGCGCTGCGCTGGCCGGTGGAGTCGATCGGCTTCCTGCTCGCGATGAGCAAGGAGGCGGCGACCGCGACGGAACGGTACTTCGAGGTGATGGACGCACCCGAGGAACAGGAGACGAAGGGCGACACCACCACCGACGACACCCACGACGGGGTCCGCTTCGAAGGCGTCACCTTCCGCTACCCGGACGCCCCCGCCGACACGCCCCCCGTCCTGGACGGCATCGACCTGCACATCCTCCCCGGCGAGACGATGGCCCTGGTGGGCGGCACGGGCTCCGGCAAGACGACGCTCACCGCCCTCGTACCGCGACTGCACGAGGCGACGACGGGCCGCATCCTCCTGGACGGCGAGGACATCGCCCTCATGGAACGGCCCCGACTCCGCTCCCTCGTCTCGATGGCGTTCGAGGAACCGACGCTGTTCTCGGCGAGCGTCGGCGAGAACGTCCTGATGGGCGCGGAGCGGGCGGGCGACCCGGAACTGCGGCGCGCCCTGTCCATCGCCCAGGCGGACGGCTTCGTCGACCGGCTCCCCGAGGGCACGGCGACCCAGGTCGGCGAGCAGGGCCTGAGCCTGTCGGGCGGCCAGCGGCAACGCCTGGCCCTGGCCCGCGCGGTCGTCGGCAGGCCCCGGTTCCTGGTCCTGGACGACCCCCTCTCGGCGCTCGACGTCCACACGGAGGCCCGGGTCGAGGCGGCACTGCGCGAGGTCCTCCGGGAGACGACGGCCCTGGTCGTGGCGCACCGCCCGTCGACGGTGATGCTCGCCGACCGGGTCGCGCTGCTCTCGCGGGGCAGGATCGCGGCCGTGGGCACCCATCAGGAACTGCTGCGCACGAACGCCGAGTACGCCTGGCTGATGTCCGGAGAAGGGCTGGAGAACCGATGACGACACCACCGGACGACCCCTTCGACCAGGACGACCTCCCGACCTCCGAGGGAGCGACGAAGACCCTCCTCCGCTCCCTCCTGGCCACCCACCGCGCCCGCCTCGTGCTCCTGTCCCTGACCCTCCTCGTCAGGGAGGCGGCGCTCCAGGCGGGCCCGCTGCTCGTCGCGTACGCCATCGACCGGGCGGTCCCGGCCTTCCGCGCGGGAGACGACGGCCCGGTGATCGCCGTGGCACTCGGCTACCTCTTCTGCGCGTCCCTCTCCGGCGCCCTGCAGTACGGGTTCGTACGGGGCGCGGCGAGGGTCAACCAGGACGTCCTCCTGGACCTCCGCGGCCGCATCTTCCGCCACGCCCAACTCCTCAGCGTCGACTTCCACGAGCGCTACACCTCGGGCCGCCTCATCTCCCGCTCGACCACGGACGTCGAATCGCTGCGCGAACTCCTCTCGGAGGGCCTCCAGGAACTGATCGGCGTCGTCCTCTCCTTCGCGTCGATCTCCCTGATCCTCCTCTGGCTGGACTGGGGCATCGGAGCGGTGGCGGTGGCCTCCTTCCTCCCCCTCTCCCTCCTCATCCGCCTCTACCGGACCCGGGCGGGCAGGGTGTACGCGGAACGCTCCACGGCCATCGCGGGCGTGATCGTGAAGTTCGCGGAGACGATGAACGGCATCCGCCCGGTCCGCGCGTTCCGCCGCGAAAGAACGAACGACGCCGAGTTCAGGACGCTCAACCACCGCCACGAACGCAGCAACGGCGACGCCCTCCTGGAAATGGCCCGCTACGTGGTGGGCTCCCGCCTGGTGGCGAACACAGCGGTGGCCGGCATGTGCCTGTGGGGCGCGTACCGGGTCGCGGAAGGCACGCTCGAACTGGGCGTCCTGGCGGCGGCGGTGCTCTACATGCGCCGTCTGTACGACCCGATCGACCGCCTGGGCATGTTCCTGAACTCGTACGAGTCGGCGGCGGCATCGCTCACCAAGATCGCCGGCCTCCTGGCCCAGGAACCGGGAGTCCCGGAGACGACGACACCCAAGGAACTGCCGCCCAGAACGGGCGGCCGAGAAATCACCTTCGAGAACGTCAGCTTCTCCTACCGAACGGGGGGCGAGGTCCTCCCCACCTTCAACCTGACGATCCCACCGGCCCAGACAGTCGCCGTGGTGGGCGCGACGGGCGCGGGCAAATCCACCCTCGCCAAACTCCTGGCCCGCTTCTACGACCCCACCGAGGGCCACGTGAAGCTGGACGGCGTGGACCTCCGCGACCTCACGACAGCCGACCTGCGCCGCAGCGTCGTGATGGTGACCCAGGAGGCGTTCCTCTTCTCCGGCACGGTCGCGGACAACATCGCGATCGGCCGCCCGGAGGCGACGCGCGCGGAGATCGAGAACGCGGCCAAGGCCATCGGGGCGCACGACTTCATCACCACGCTCCCCGACGGCTACGACACGGACGTCCGCAAACGAGGCGGTCGCATCTCCGCCGGCCAGCGCCAACTGGTGGCGTTCGCGCGAGCGCTCCTGGCTGACCCGGCGGTCCTGATCCTGGACGAGGCGACGAGCTCCCTGGACGTACCGGGCGAACGGGCGGTGCAGCGGGCGATGGACACGGTCCTGGCGGGCCGTACGGCGGTCGTGATCGCCCACCGCCTGTCGACGGTCGAGGTGGCGGACCGGGTCCTGGTGATGGAGCAGGGCCGGATCGTCGAGGACGGCCACCCGAAGACCCTGGTGACGGGCCAGGGCCACTACGCGGGCCTGCACCAGGCGTGGCGGGAGAGCCTGGTGGGTTGAGGGATAGGGGCCGTCGGACAGAAGTGGGGGACGGGCAGGGGGTCGTGTTCGGGACGTAAAGCGTGATGTGTGGCGCCCCGGCGCCGTAAATCATGCAGTCCCGAACACGACCCCCTGCCCGTCCCCGACGACCCCTGTCAGGCGGTCCGCCTTCGGAGCAGCACCACGGACAGCACGGCAGCGAAGAGCATCAACAGAGCAGCGCCCACGGCAGCCCCGGACATCGCCTCGACAAAGGCGCCCCGCGCGGCCTCGACAACGCCGGGCGCGGCCGACAGCGCACCCCCCAGCGTCTCCCGAGCGGCGGCCGGCGCCGAAGCGGGCATCGCGGCGCTGTACACGGCGGCCCCGACCGCCCCGAGGACGGCCATGCCCAGCGCCCCGCCCAGCTCGGACCCGGATTCGAGGACGGCGGCGGCGGCACCGGCGCGCTCGGGCGGCGCGGCGCCGAGGGCGAGCTCGTTGGCGAGGGTCATGGAGGCGACGAGCCCGCCGGCGTAGACGGCGCTGCCGACGAGAACGACCCAGAAGGGCGTGCCGCGTTCGACGAAGGCGAGCCATCCGAACCCGGCGGCGGACACGAGGAACCCGCCACCCATGACGTACGCGTGGTCGACCCGCCGGGCGAGCACCGCGGCGAGGGGCGCGGCGACCATGACTCCCCCGGTGGGCACGAGGCTCCACAGGGCCGCTTCCAGCGGGCTCTGGCCGAGCACGGACTGAAGGTACTGGGTGAGGAAGACGGCGAAGCCCACGGTGGCGGCCATGGCGAGCAGATTGACGACGAGGGAGCCGCCGTACGCGGGGGTCCGGACGAGTCGCAGGTCGACCATGGGGTGGTCGAGCCGGGCCTGCCGGCGGACGAAGACGAGCCCGAGGAGGAGCCCGGCGACGACCGCGAGCGCGGGCAGCGGCGCCCAGCCGTCCTTGGCGAGTTCCTTGAGGCCGTAGATGACGGGCAGCAGGGCGAGGAGCGAGAGGACACCGCTGACGACGTCGAACCGCCCACCGCCTGCGGCCCCCTTGGAGTCGGAGACGAGCACCGGCGCGAGGACGAGGAGGAGGGCCATCGCGGGCAGGTTGATGAGGAAGACGGACCCCCACCAGAAGTGTTCGAGGAGCGCGCCGCTGACGACGGGCCCGAGGGAGATGCCGCCGGCCATGACGGTGGTCCAGAGGGTGACGGCCTTGGCGCGCTGGGCCGGGTCCTGGAAGAGGGTGCGGATCAGGGCGAGGGTGGACGGCATGAGGCAGGCGCCGGCCACGCCGAGGAGGGCGCGGGCGCCGATGAGGGCGCCGGGGCTGTGGGCGTAGGCGGCGGCCCCGGAGGCGGCGCCGAAGAGCCCGGCGCCGAGGAGGAGGAGCTTGCGGCGGCCGACGCGGTCGCCGAGGGCGCCCATGGTGACGAGGAGCCCGGCGAGCACGAAGCCGTACATGTCGAGGATCCACAGCTGCTGGGTGGCCCCGGGCCGGAGGTCGGCGGCGATGGAGGGGATGGCGAAGTAGAGGACGGAGACGTCCATGGAGACGAGGAGGAGAGGGAGCATCAGAACGCCGAGGGCGGTCCATTCACGCCGTCCGGCACGGGCGGGTTCTGCGGCCGTGGAAGGGCCTGCGGTGAGCGTCATGGCAGCAGCGAAGCAACGCGGGGCGTACGACGCCACGAACGCCCTAGTGCACGCACGGCCCTCCTGAAAGAGCACCAGTTCAGGCGGGTGTACACCGCACAGGTGCACTAGTACACTCCCCCGCCATGCCGACGGAACCGCCCTACCTGACCATCGCCGCCGAGATCCGGCGCCGCGTCCACGCGGGCGAACTGGCCCCGGGCGACCGGGTGCCGTCGACGCGGGCGATCACGCGCGAGTGGGGCGTGGCGATGGCGACGGCCACGAAGGCGCTGGCGGCGCTGCGCCAGGAGGGCCTGGTGCGGGTGGAGCCGGGCGTGGGAACGGTGGTGGTGAACCCGGGCAGGGGTGCCGGGACGACGCCCCTCACCCAGTCGCGGATCGTCCGCGCGGCTCTCGAACTGGCGGACGCGGAGGGCCTGAACGCCCTGACGATGCGCCGGGTGGCGACGACCCTGAACACGTCGACGATGGCGCTGTACCGGCATGTGCCGGGCAAGGCGGAGCTGGTGCGGCTGATCTCGGACGCGGCGTGCGGCGAGGTGCCGCTGGGCCCGGTGCCGGCGGACTGGCGGACGGGCCTTGAGCGGGGGGCGCGCTGGCTGCGCGGGGTGTACACCCGGCACCGGTGGATGGCGCACGCGATGGCGTCGTTCACGCGGCCGGTGGCGACGCCGAACGCGATGAGGTACACGGAGTGGATCCTGCGCTCGCTGCGGGGCACGCCGCTCTCCTCCACGGACAAGCTCCACGCCCATCTCCTGATCTTCGCGTACATCCAGGGCCTGTCGATGGCGAACGATCTGGAGGAGCAGGCGCGCCAGGACACGGGGATCTCCGACGGCGAGTGGATGGAACAGAATGAGCCACGGTTCGACGCGATCCAGACGGCCGGCCAGTACCCGGAGCTGGCGGCGGTCACCAGCGGCGGGGGCTTCGGTCTGGACCTGGAGGCGCTCTTCGAATTCGGGCTCCGCCGAACGTTGGACGGCATCGCGGCCATGATCGACGAAACGTCCGGTTAACGAACACGGCCGTACGGGCAGCGGACGATTTCCGGCCAACTTCCTGACGCGGTCCTGACAGGTCCCCGTCATCCCTGTCACTCTCTCCCCGGTTGTTCGTACCAAGGTTCACCGCTTCACCCGAACGGGTTCGCCGTCCCATCCGACGTCACGGACCCGACCCGGTGCCGCGTCACACGTACTCGCTCCACAGCTCTCCTTGCTCCGCCCGGACGGACTCACCCAAGCCCGCCGGTACCCCCCTCGCATAAGGAGTCTGCGTGAGATCCACGCCCAGCCGTCGCGCCACCGCGACCGGCGCTCTGATCGCCGCCGCCGCCATGCTCACCCTCGGTGTGCAGGCCGGCACCGCCTCCGCCGGCACCTTCGGGGCAGCCCCCGCGGCGTCGCCCCTCGGCAAGGTCAACCCGGGCAAGCTCCCGGCCGACCTCACCCCCGCCCAGCGCGCCGCGCTGATCAAGGCGGCGGACGCGGACAAGGCCGCCACGGCCAAGTCCCTCGGCCTCGGCGCCCAGGAGAAGCTCGTCGTCCGCGATGTCGTCCAGGACCGCGACGGCACGACGCACACCCGCTACGAGCGCACCTACGCCGGACTCCCGGTCCTCGGCGGTGACCTGATCGTCGCCGAGACGAAGGCCGGCGCCACCACGGGCGTCATCAAGTCGAACCGCGCCGAGCTCAAGAACGTCGACCTCGCCGCCGACGTCGCCCCGGCCGCCGCCGAGAAGCAGGCCCTGGGCGCCGCCGCCGCGGAGGGCTCGAAGAAGGCCGCCGCCGACCGCGCCCCGCGCAAGGTCGTGTGGATGGCCCAGGGCGCGCCCGTCCTCGCGTACGAGACCGTCGTCGGCGGCCTCCAGCACGACGGCACCCCGAACGAGCTGCACGTCGTGACGGACGCGAACACCGGCGCGAAGCTCTACGAGTGGCAGGCCATCGAGACCGGCATCGGCAACACGATGTACAGCGGCCAGGTGACGCTCGGCACCGCGCCCTCGTACACGCTGACCGACACCGCGCGCGGCAACCACAAGACGTACAACCTCAACGGCGGTACGTCGGGCACCGGGACCCTGTTCTCCAACACGACGGACACCTGGGGCAACGGTCTCCCGTCCAACAAGGAGACCGCGGGCGCGGACGCGCACTACGGTGCCGCCCTCACGTGGGACTACTACAAGAACGTGCACGGCCGCTCGGGCATCCGCGGTGACGGCGTCGGCGCGTACTCCCGCGTCCACTACGGCAACGCCTACGTGAACGCGTTCTGGTCCGACTCCTGCTTCTGCATGACGTACGGCGACGGCACCAGCAACGCCAAGCCGCTCACGTCCATCGACGTGGCCGCGCACGAGATGACGCACGGCGTCACCTCGAACACCGCCGGCCTGGTCTACAGCGGCGAGTCCGGCGGCCTCAACGAGGCCACCTCGGACATCATGGCGGCGGCCGTCGAGTTCTACGCCAACAACGCCAACGACAAGGGCGACTACCTCGTCGGCGAGAAGATCGACATCCGCGGCAACGGCACCCCGCTGCGCTACATGGACAAGCCGAGCAAGGACGGCTCGTCCAAGGACGCGTGGTACTCGGGCATCGGCTCGATCGACGTCCACTACTCCTCGGGCCCGGCGAACCACTTCTTCTACCTGCTCTCCGAGGGCAGCGGCGCCAAGACCGTCAACGGCGTGAACTACGACTCGCCGACCTCCGACGGCCTGCCGGTCACCGGCATAGGCATCGACAAGGCCCGCCTGATCTGGTTCAAGGCGCTCACCACCAAGTGGAACTCCTCGACCAACTACGCCGGCGCCCGCACGGGCACCGTCGCGGCGGCGACCGACCTGTACGGCGCGGGCAGCGCCGAGGTCGCGGCCGTCGAGAACGCGTGGGCCGCGGTCAACGTCGGCTCCCGCCCCGGCGGCCCCGGCGGCGGCACGGTGTTCACCAACGACGCCGACGTGTCCATCCCGGACTCCCCCGGCGCCGCGGTGACCTCGTCCGTGACCGTCTCCGGCATCACGGGCAACGCCCCGTCCACCCTCAAGGTCGGCGTGGACATCGTCCACACCTACATCGGTGACCTCGTCGTCGACCTGATCGCCCCCGACGGCTCGGTCTACAGCCTGAGCAACCGGGCCGGCGGCAGCGCGGACAACATCAACACCACGTACACCGTGAACGCCTCCTCCGAGGTCGCCAACGGCGCCTGGAAGCTCCGCGTCCAGGACAAGGCCTCGATCGACACCGGCTACATCAACAGCTTCAAGCTGACCTTCCCGTAAGGCCGGAACGAAGCAACGGGCGCCCGGAGGGATCCTCCCTCCGGGCGCCCGCGCGTCCGCGTCCTCTGCATACCCTGGACCGCATGATCAGAGTGCTGCTGGCCGACGACGAGACGATGATCAGGGCCGGGGTGCGGGCGATCCTCACCACCGACCCCGGGATCGAGGTGGTCGCCGAGGCCGGCGACGGGCACGAGGCCGTCGAACTGGCCCGCCGGCACCGCCCCGACGTGATCCTCCTGGACATCCGGATGCCCCGGCTCGACGGGCTCGGCGCGGCGGAGGAGCTGCGTGCGGCGGTACCGGGCGCGGCCGTCGTCATGCTCACCACCTTCTCGGAGGACGCCTACGTCGCGCGGGCGCTCGGCAGCGGCGTCAGCGGCTTCCTCCTCAAGTCCGGGGATCCGCGCGAGCTCATCGCCGGGGTCCGGGCCGTGGCCGGCGGCGGCGCCGCGCTCTCCCCCACCGTCGCCCGGCGGGTCATCGACACCCTCGGCGGGGAACGGCTCACCCGCGCGGCCGAGGCACGGACCCGCCTGGAGCCGCTCACGGGCCGGGAGCGGGAGGTCGTCGCGCTGCTCGGCGCCGGGCTCTCCAACCAGGAGATCGCCGACCGCATGTACGTGGTCGAGGGCACCGTCAAGGCCCACGTGAGCGCCGTCCTCGGCAGGCTCGGCCTGCGCAACCGGGTGCAGCTCGCGGTCCTGGCGTACGAGGCGGGCCTGGTCCCCGATGCGTGAGCGCCTGTTCGACCTGGGGCTCTGGCTGCTCCTGTGCGTGCCGGTGCTGCTCAGGTCGGACCCGAACGACGGCGGAAGCTGGACCGAGGTCGCGATCGGCGTGGCCCTGCTCGGCGGCTGCGTGGCGGTCAGCCGGAGGTGGCCGCCGGTGCCGGTCGCGGTCGTGGTCGCGGTGAGCCTCTCCTCCTCCCTGGAGCTGTTCACCGCCTCGTACAGCCTGGCCCTGGTGGCCTTCGGCTATCTCGCCGGGCGGCGGGAGGAGCAGACCCGGGCGGCCCTGTGGCTGTTCGGCGCGGTCGCGGCGGCGGGGCTGGTCCTGACGACGGTCACGCACACCTCGCTCGGCCAGTGGTTCACGCTGCTCCTCACGCTCGCCCTGGCGGTCGTGGCGCCCTGGCTGATCGGCCGTTACGTGCGCCAGTACGACCGGCTGGTGCGCAGCGGCTGGGAGCTGGCCGACCGGATGGAGCGGGAGCAGGCGGCCGTCGCCGACCGGGAGCGGCTGCGGGAGCGGTCCAGGATCGCGGGCGACATGCACGACTCCCTGGGCCACGACCTGGCGCTGATCGCGGTCCGGGCGGGCGCCCTGGAGGTCGATCCGGGTCTGGGCGCCGCGCAGCAGCAGGCCGCCGGTGAGCTGCGGCGGGCGGCGGCGGACGCGACGGCCCGGCTGCGGGACATCATCGGGGTGCTGCGGGAGGAGGACGCCGGGGCGCCGACGACCCCGTCCGGGGAGACGGTGGAGCAGCTGGTGGCCCGGGCCCGCGCGTCGGGCCTCGACGTCGCCCTCGGCACGATCCCGGTGCCGACGCTGCCGGGCATGTCGGGCCTCGCACTGCACCGGGTCGTCCAGGAGGGCCTGACGAACGCGGCGAAGCACGCGCCCGGCGCGCCGGTCTCGGTCGCGGTCACCCAGGACACGGGCGACGTGACGGTTCGCGTGGTCACGGGCCCCGGTACGGCGCGGGCGACGCTCCCCTCCGGCGGGACCGGGCTCGTCGGTCTCGCGGAGCGGGTGCGGCTCGCGGGCGGCCGGCTGGCGCACCGGGACGCCGGGGACGGCGGGTTCGTCCTGGAGGCCGTCCTGCCCCGGGACGCCCCGGCGCCGCTGCCGGCCGCGCCGACCTCGGCGCGGGAGCTGGACCGGGCCCGCCGTGAGGTCCGCAAGGGCCTCGCGCGGGCGATCTGGATCCCGCTCGCGCTCCTCGCCGCGCTGGGGCTGCTCATGGCAGGGGTCGCGGTCTGGACGCAGGCCCAGTCGTATCTGGAGCCGGAGGACTACGCCCGGCTGCGGATCGGGCAGTCGCTCACGGAGATCGCCGAGCGGACCGACGGGTGGCCGGACCGCCCGCTGGACGGCCCGCCGACCCGGGTGCCGGCGGAGCCGCCCGGCATGGACGAGTGCCGGTACTACCGGTCCACGATGCTGGCCGCGATCCCGGTGTACCGGCTCTGCTTCGTCGACGGGCACCTCGCCGACAAGGCCGAGGTGCCGTGACGGGGGCTACCTGAGGAGCACCCCCGCCCCCTCCCCCGTCGTCTCCTCCGGCAGGGCCGCGAGGCCGAGTTCGGCCGGGTGGGCGAGCAGCGGGTGGGCGGGCAGGACCCGGACGGTGCAGCCGAAGGAACCGGTCCGGTCGAGCTCCAGAGTGCCCGCGTAGGGCAGCCGTCCCTCCAGGTCGGGGCCGCCCGCCGGTTTGAGGGTGACAGTGCGGGTGGCGGTGAGGGTGTCGTCGGCGTCGACCCGGCCGGTGACGGCCTGCACCTCGACGTCGCCGGCGTCGAGGCCGCCGAGTGCGACCCGGACACGGACGACCGGGGTCGCGCCGAGTTCGGCGTCCGCCTCGGCGAGGTCGTCGCCGATCTCCACGTGCTCCACGGCCACCGCCGGCCAGGCCTCCCGGACCCGGGTCTTCCAGGCGGCGAGGTCCCGCGCCCGGTCGGGGGTGAGGGCCCGGCGGGCGCCGGCGGCGGGCACGTACAGCTTCTCGACGTACTCGCGGACCATCCGGTCGGCGAGCACCTTCGGGCCGAGGTCGGCGAGGGTGCGGCGGACCATGGCGGTCCACCCGGCCGGGACGCCGTCGGGGCCGCGGTCGTAGAAGCGGGGGGCGACCCGGCGTTCGACGAGCTCGTAGAGGGCGGCGGCCTCCAGGTCGTCGCGGCGGTCCTCGTCGGCGGCGGCCGCGCCGTCTGCGGTGGGGATGGCCCAGCCGAAGTCGGGCTCGAACCACTCGTCCCACCAGCCGTCGAGGACCGAGAGGTTGAGGCAGCCGTTGAGGGCGGCCTTCATGCCGCTGGTGCCGCAGGCCTCCAGCGGGCGCAGGGGGTTGTTGAGCCAGACGTCGCAGCCGGGGTAGAGGCCGCGGGCCATCTCCATGCCGTAGTCGGGCAGGAAGACGATGCGGTGCCGCACGCGGGGGTCGTCGGCGAACCGGACGAGCTCCTGGACCAACTTCTTGCCGCCGTCGTCGGCGGGGTGGGCCTTGCCGGCGACGACGAGCTGCACGGGCCGCTCGGGGTGGAGCAGCAGCGACCGGAGCCGGTCCTTGTCCCGGAGCATGAGGGTGAGCCGCTTGTACGAGGGGACGCGGCGGGCGAAGCCGATGGTGAGGACGTCGGGGTCGAGGACGGTCTCGGTCCAGCCGAGTTCGGCGTCGGCGGCGCCGCGCTGCCGCCAGGAGGCCCGCAGCCGGTCGCGCACGTCGGAGACGAGCCGCTCGCGGAGGGTGCGGCGCAGGTCCCACAGCTCCCGGTCGCTCGCGTCGGGCCCGAGCCGGGCGGCCTCGGGGGCGACCCAGGTGGGGGCGTGGACGCCGTTGGTGATGGAGGTGATCGGCACCTCGTCGGCGTCGAGACCCGGCCAGAGTCCGGCGAACATGGAGCGGCTGACGGCGCCGTGCAGGGTGGAGACGCCGTTGGCGCGCTGGGCGAGGCGCAGGCCCATGGCGGCCATGTTGAAGAGGCCGGGTTCGCCGCCGAGGGGGGTCTCGTCGCCGAGGGCGAGGATCCGGCCGAGGTCGACGCCGGGGAGGGCGCCGTCGTCGCCGAGGTGGCGGGCGACGAGGGCCCGGTCGAAACGGTCGATGCCGGCCGGGACGGGGGTGTGGGTGGTGAAGACGGTGCCGGCCCGGACGGTCTCCAGAGCGCTGTCGAAGTCGAGTCCCGCGCCCTGGAGTTCACGGACGCGTTCGAGACCGAGGAAGCCGGCGTGGCCCTCGTTGGTGTGGAAGACCTCGGGTGCGGGGTGGCCGGTGAGCCGGGTGTACGTACGGACGGCGCGGACGCCGCCGATGCCGAGGAGCATCTCCTGGAGGAGCCGGTGCTCGCTCCCGCCGCCGTACAGCCGGTCGGTGACGGACCGTTCGCCGGGGGCGTTCTCCTCGACGTCCGAGTCGAGCATCAGCAGCGGAACACGGCCGACCTGCGCGATCCACAGCTGGGCGTGCAGACTCCGCCCGCCGGGCAGGGCGAGGGTGATCCGGGCGGGGGTGCCGTCGGCCTCGCGGAGCAGGGTGACGGGCAGCTCGCCGGGGTCGAGGACGGGGTACTGCTCCTGCTGCCAGCCGTCGCGGCCGAGGGACTGCCGGAAGTAGCCGTGCCGGTAGAGCAGGCCGACGCCGACGAGCGGGACGCCGAGGTCGCTGGCGGACTTGAGGTGGTCGCCGGCGAGGATGCCGAGGCCGCCGGAGTACTGGGGCAGGGCGGCGGCGACGCCGAACTCGGGTGAGAAGTAGGCGACGGCGGCGGGGGCGTCGCCGGGCCGCTCCTGGTACCAGCGGGGAGCGTGCAGATAGTGGTCGAGATCCTCGGCGGCGGTACGCAACCGCCCCAGGAACTCCTGGTCGGCGGCGAGCGCGGCGAGCCGGGTCGCTTCGAGGGCGCCGAGCACCCGGACGGGGTCGGCGCCGGCCAGGCCCTCGGGCGCGAGGGCGTCGAAGAGCGCCCGGGTGGGCTCGTGCCAGGACCAGCGCAGGTTGTGCGCGAGGTCGGCGAGGGGTCGAAGGGTGTCGGGGAGGACGGGACGCACGGTGAATCGACGGATTGCCTTCACGCTGTCCACCTTCGCAGGCGAGTACGGAGCGGAGCGGGCGCACCACGCTGTGTGCCCGGCATACCGCTCCGACGGTACAGGCCCTATGGCGTGGGCACGACGGTGTCGTACGGGGAGCCCTGGTTGACGGTGGTCGGGTCGAAGGCTCCGGTGGTGGCGTAGCGGGCGGCGATGGCGGCGAGTTCCTCGGCGGGGATGACCTGGTGGATGTCGCTGAAGCCGTGCGGAGCGCGCGCGTGGGCGAGGTTGATGACGACCTCGGGGCCGAGTTCCCGGTTGGCGTGCTGGAGCGCGGTCATGGCGGGGCGGCGCTCCCGTTCGTAGGCGGCGAGGCCTTCGGCGGGGTCGGTGTGGAGGGCGAGGGAGTGGGCAAGGGCGCGGGCGTCGACGATCGACTGGGTCGCCCCGTTGGAGCCGATGGGGTACATGGCGTGGGCGGCGTCGCCGATGAGGGTGGTGCGGCCGTGGGTCCACCGGTCGAGGGGGTCGCGGTCGACCATCGGGTACACGTGGGCGGTGTCGGCGGCGCGCAGGACGGCGGGGACGCTGACGCCGTCGAACTCCCAGCCCTCGTAGTACGGGAGGAACGTGTCGACGGGGACGGGCCGGTTCCAGTCGCCCCGGAGGCGTTCCTCGCAGGGGTCGCCGGGGGTTTCGGCGGGCCGGGCGAGCGCCCAGTTCACGAGGACCTCACGGCCGGGTCCGGTGGGGCGGCTCATCGGGTAGACGACGGCCTTCTGCCGGTCGTCGCCGGCGATGAACATGAAGGAGCCGACGGCCCGTGCGGGCATCCGGGACACCCCGCGCCAGACGAGCATCCCGTTCCACGGGGGCCCCGCCTCGGCCGGGTTGAGGGCGGCGCGGACGGCGGAGCGGATGCCGTCGGCGCCGATGAGGACGTCCGGTTCGAGGGAGGCCCGGCCCTTGACGGGTCCGTCGCGGTGTTCCAGGCGGAGCCGGGGCCGGCCGTCGGGGAGGAGTTCGACGCCGGTCACCCTGACGCCGGTGACGAGGGCGGCGGTGCCGAGCCGGGCGCGGACGGCGCCGGCGAGGACCTGCTGGAGGTGGCCGCGGTGGACGGAGAGCTGGGGCCAGCGGTAGCCGGCGTGGAGGCCGCGCGGTTCGCGGGATATGAGGCCGCCGGAGCGGTGGTAGTAGCGCAGTTCGCGGGTGCGCAGGGCGCCGGCCTCCAGGGCGTCGAGGAGGCCGAGCGCGTCGAGTTCGCGGACGGCGTTCGGCATCAGGTTGAGTCCGGCGCCGACGGGCCGGATGGCCGCCGAGGCCTCGACGACCGTGACCCGCTCGAATCCGGCGGCGTGCAGGGCGAGGGCGGCGGTGAGTCCGGCGATGCCGCCGCCGGCGATCACGATGTGGGGGCTCTGGCCGTACTGCGGGCCGTACGGGGTGTGGGGGGACATCTCGACTGCTCCTTCGCGCCGGTGGGGGGTGTCCTAGGGCCTGTCTGATAATTCGCGCCGGATCAGGCCGGGTCGTCCGGTGCGTGCGATCGGCGTGCGGCCGGGGCGCCCTCGTAGCGGAGCTACTTGGGCGTTTCGGCCGTGCGGCGAGCGTGCGTGCCGGGCGGGCCGGACCCGGCGGGAATTGTCAGACAGGCCCTACGCGGCCGGCGGGCCGACGGGGGCCCCGGCGGGACGGCGCTGCGTGGCCGCGCTGCGCACCATGGTCTCGTTCTCCCTGGTCAGGTCCAGGATGGAGCGCAGCAGCGCGACGGGGGCGCCGCCGCTGCCCTCCTCGTACAGGCGGAGGTCGTCGCTGTACGCCTTGCGGGCGATGCCGATGTGCCGGGCCCGGAAGGTCTTCAGGATCCGCAGGACGCGGCCGAGCGCCTCGGCGGAGGCGGTGAGCGCGGGCGGCAGCCGGTCGGCGCCCTCCCAGCTGACGGCCGCCGACAGTTTGCTGACGGCGGAGACCCCGCCGCGGTGCCGGGCGTGGAAGGCGCGCCAGGACGGCAGGGCGTACGGCAGGGATTCGGCGAGGAAGGCGTCGTAGGCGGCGTCGGAGCGGTCGCACTGCCACAGCGTCAGGTCGACCAGCCAGAGCGGGACCTGGGCGGCGGCCGGGCCGAGGTAGTCGCGGCCGGCGATCTCGACCTCCTCGAAGTACGGGCGGAGGGTGAGGGCGAAGTACGCGGGCGGGACGTGCGCGACGGTGAGGTCGATGGACTCCACCATGGCCCGTACGTGTCCGGCGATGCGGTCGAGGGCGGCGGGGAATCCGGGGTCGTACGGTTCGAGGCGGGCGACCCGGGCGCAGTCCTCCAGGGCGGCGACGAGTCCGGGGAAGACCATCCGTACGGCGTCCTGGAGGCGGGCCTCGGTGGGGTGGCCGGTGTAGGTGCGGCGGCGGGGGCCGACGGGGTTCCAGGTCGTGTAGTGGTGGACGGTGTCCCGGGGGATCATGTCGGTGCGGCGGCCGAGGAGTTCGAGGACGGCCAGCGCCTCGGGGACGGCGGCCAGCGGCTGCACGCCGTGGCGTTTGAGGGAGCCGAGGAGGATGCCGAGGTCCCGCATGGCGGCGAGTGCGCCGCCGACGCTCCACTGGGCGGCCTCCTCGGGGTCGGGGACCAGGGCGCGCAGGGCGACGGTCAGCGCGGCCGTGTCGGCCCGCGCGTTCATCCCGGGCACCGCGGCGAGCAGGGCGTCGGCGCCCAGCGGGTCGGCCGCGCGTATGTCCTCGGTCGTGTGACGCGGGTCGCCGAGCAAAACGGGCTCCTTCTTCCAGGGGCGGGTCATGGGCGTCGTGGGCGTCGTGGTCCGGTCAGTACGGGTCCGGCACTCTGTCCTTCGCCGCCTCGGCCCGCCGCGGGAGGTGGAGGCGTACGGAGAGCAGGGCGGCCACGGCGGCGAAGGCGGCGCCGGTGAGCAGCGCGGCGCGGAAGCCGGCGGTCTCGGCGGCGGCCCGGGCCGCGTCGGTGGCCCCGGGGGTTCCCGTACGGGTGGTGGCGACGGCGACGAGGACGGCGAGGCCCAGGACGGAGCCGAACTGCTGGCTGGTGTTGACGAGTCCGGAGGCGAGTCCGGTCTCCTCGGGGGTGGCGTCGGCGGTGGCGGCGACGTTGGTGGTGACCATGACGAGCGGCAGGGCGGCGCCGAGGAGGAGGCTGGGGGCGAGGACGGTGCTCGCGAAGGTGCCGTCGGCGGTGAGCGCGAGGGCCAGCCAGAGGGTGCCGGCGCACAGCAGGGCGAAGCCGAGGGTCATGGTCAGGTGCAGGCCGATGCGGAAGATGATCCGGCCGGTCTGCGGGGCGACCGCGACGACGACGAGGGAGAGCGGCAGGAGTCCGAGGCCGCCGCCGAGGGGCGCGTACCCGAGGACGCTCTGGAGGTAGAGGCTGACCAGGAAGAACATCGGGAACAGCGTGGTCTGGGCGAGCGCCGCGAGGACGTTGGCGAGGCGGAGCGCGGGCCGGGCGAGGACGGAGGGCGGCACGAGCGGGGCGGCGGCCCGGGTCTCGACGGCGGCGAAGGCGAGCAGCAGCGCGAGGCCGGCGCCCCCGGAGCCGAGGGTGCGGGCGGAGAGCCAGCCGGCTTCGGCGCCGCCGACGAGGGCGTAGGCGAGGAGGCCGAGGCCGGCGGTGGCGGTGAGCGCCCCGGCGAGGTCGAAGCCGCCGCGGAAGGCGGCTCCCGGCCTGGGGGCGAGGAGCCGGGGGGCGAGGAGCCGGACGGCGAGGGCGGCGAGGACGGCGGCGAGGAGGACGTTCAGCCAGAACGTGGCGCGCCAGCCGAGGAGATCGGTGAGGACGCCGCCGAGGACCGTGCCGAGGACGCCGCCGAGGCCGCCCATGGCGGCGAACGCGCCGAGGGCCCTGTGCCGGGCGGGCCCGTCGGGGAAGAGCAGGAGCAGCAGGGCGAAGGCGGCGGCCGCGGCGAGGGCGGCGCCGACGCCCTGGGCGGCGCGGGCCGCGACGAGGGCGTCGGCGCCGGGGGCGAGACCACCGGCGGCGGAGGCGACGGCGAGCAGGCCGAGGCCGCCGAGGAAGACCCGCCGGTGGCCGAGGAGGTCGGCGACGCGTCCGCCGAGGAGGAGCAGTCCGCCGAAGGCGATGAGGTAGGCGTTGGCGACCCAGGACAGGCCGGTGGAGCCGGAGCCGAGGTCCTCGCCGACGGAGGGCAGCGCGACGTTGACGATCGCGGTGTCCATGATCAGCAGCAGCTGGGTGGAGGCGAGCAGGGCGAGCGCCCCGCGCCGGGGGGCCGGTGGTGGTGTCGTCACCGGGTGGTCCCCAGGCCGTAGCCGTCGAGGCAGGCCTGGGCGAGGCTCTCGCACTGCCCCGCCGCACCGGCCCAGGTCTGCATCGTCAGGTAGACGTGCGGGGCTCCGTGGTAGAAGCGCTCGTACTGCTCGTGGCGGCCGGCGAACTCCGATCCGAGGGCGTCCCAGGCGAGTTTGAGGAGTTTGACGCGGTCCTCGGCGGGGTGGCCCGGCGTCGCGAAGTAGCGGCGGACCAGCGGCCCGAGTTCGGGGTGGAGGAGGTCGCGACCGCTCGCGGGGAGCTGGACGAGGGCGCCGCCCGCGAGGAGCTTGATGTCCTGCACGGCGCGCGGGTACAGCTCGCCGGCCATGATCCGCTGGGCGAAGGAGATCTCCTGCCCGGGGCGGACGCCGCCGCGCCCGCCGTCGACCTCCTCGTACGAGGCCTCGGCGGCGAGGACGAAGGCCTTGGCCTGGGCGACCATGCCGAGGAGCCGGCCGACGGCCTGGGTGACGGGCGGCAGTTTCTCGGTGCCGTTCGAGCGGGTGAGGAGGATCGCGAGGCCGGTGAGGAACTCCAGCTTGGTCCAGAAGCGGGTGGCGGACTGGTGGACGAAGTTCAGGTAGGCGGGGGTCTGCCACCAGATCGCGCCGGTGGTGGCCGGGTCCCGGTAGGTGAGGACGCGTTCCCACGGGACGAAGACGTCCTCGCAGACGAGCATGGCGTCGTTCTCGTCGTACCGGGAGGAGAGCGGGTGGTCGAAGACGGACCGGGCGCGTTCCTCGTAGGAGGTGCGGGAGATCAGTTTGAGGCCGGGGGTGTCGAGCCGTACGGCGAAGGTGACGGCGTGCTCGGTGTCGTCGGCGGCGAGCGGTTCGATGGTGCCGACGAGGAGTTCGTCCGCGAAGACGGCGCCGGTGCCGATGGTCTTGGCGCCGCGGACGACGATCCCGCCGTCGCGTTCGGCGACGACCCGCAGGGTGAGGTCGTCCTCGCCGGGCCCCGAGGCCGGGTTGGTGAGGGTGAACGCGGTGTGCAGGTCGCCCTCGGCGAGCCGCCGGTGGAAGGCGAGGGCGTGCTCGGCGCCGTCGAAGGCCTCGCCGGTGAAGGCGGCGGGCGCGGCGGCGAACCCGGCGGCGCCCGCGGCCATGTAGTCGGGGGTGCGGCCGAGGAAGCCGTAGCTCGCCTCGGCGGTGGTGCGGAAGGCGCGGCGGCGGGCGACGAGGTCCTCGTACGAGCGGGGCACGGCGCAGGCCCGGCGGACGCCGCCCTGGACGAGGACGGGCCGGTGCACGGGGTCGTCGGCGAGGTCGTACAGACCGGCGAAGGAGGCGGCGGTGGCGCGGAAGGCGGGATGGGCGGTGACGTCCTTGACCCGCTCCCCGTCGAGCCAGATCTCGCGCCCGTCGCGCAGTCCCTCCAGATACTCCTGCCCGGACCTCGTCACCGGTGTCTCGCCTCTCCTCGGGTGTCACGGCTGTGCCGGTCCCGAGCCTGTCCGGGGGCGCCCCGGACGGACAATGAACGTCCGTCCAGGGGTCCTTAAGAACCGTCCAGGGGCTCCGAAAGATGTCAGGTCGGGGCGCCGGCCGCCGGACGGGCGCTAGGCGGTCCGGTACTCGCCGGGGGTCACCCCGAACCATTTCCGGAAGGCCAGGTGGAAGCCGACGGCGCTCCGGTAGCCGACGCGCTCGGGCACGGCCGACTGCGGCAGGGAGGTCTCGGTGAGGAGCCGGCCGGCCTCCTGCATGCGGCGGGCGGCGAGGTAGCGGGCCGGGGAGTCGCCGACGAGTTCCCGGAAGGCGGCGGTGAACGCGGAGCGGGACATGCCGACCTCGCGGGCCAGGGAGTCGATGGTCCACGGTTCGGCGAACCGGGTCGCCATCATGACGACCGCCCGGCTGATACCGGGGTGGCGGAGCAGCGGCAGCGAGGCCGGGTTGCCGGCGAGCTCGCGGAGCAGCGGGCGGAGCGCGAGGACGAGGGCCATCTCGAAGGCGCGCAGGGTGATGAGGCGGTCGCCGGGGCCGACGGGCCGGTCGGGGGCGGCGAGCAGCCGGAGGGTGTCGCGGAGCAGGGGCTCGCGGTCGACCTGGGGGCCGTCGAGGACGAGGGCCCAGGGCAGGGAGGTGTAGAGGCCGGTGGCGGCGCTGGCGTCGTAGTGGAGTCCGGCGCACAGGAGGCGGCTCTCGGGTCCGCTGCCCTCGATGAGGATCTCGCCCGAGGTGCCGGGCTGCCGTTCCGGCAGGACGGCCTTGAGCGGGACGCCCTGGCGTTCGGGCCGGTCGGAGAGGCGGTGGGCGGCGCCGGTGGGGAAGACGACGAGGTCGCCGGCGTGGAGTTCGACGGGGGTCTCGTCCTCGGCGGTGATCCAGCAGCCGCCCTCGACGACGTAGTGGAGGACGGCGCAGCTGCGTTCGGCGTCGCCCTCGATGGCCCAGGGGGCGCGGACGTGCCAGCGGCTGTCGAAGACCCCGGTGAGCCGGAGGGGTTTGAGGAGTTCGCTCAGCAGGTCTTCGTGCTCGCCCTCACCGGGAGGATCGAGGGGGTCGCGCTGGTCGTGACGGTCGGTTCCCACGGTTTCCATGGACGATCCTTCAACTTCCGCCCCGGTTTGTTAATTGAACGGCCGAAGCCACCGCGGGGAGCCTGGAGGGACGCCGGCACGGCAGCGACGACAGCCTATCGAAGGGCCTTGGACACAGATGGACAGTGAGATTCCGATGCGGGTGGCGGTCGTGGGCGCGACCGGCTTCCAGGGCGGTGCGGTGGCCCGCCTGCTCGCCGAGCGCCACCACCGGGTGCGGACCCTGACCCGGCGCCCGGAGGCGGACCGGCCGCCGCTGCCGGGGGCCTTCTTCCTCTCCGGGGACCTGGGGGTCCCGGGCGATGTGCGGCGGCTGTTCGCGGGGGCGACGCACGCGTTCGTCACGATGCCGCTGGTGTACGACGAGACGCGGGTGGAGGCGTACGCGCGGAACATCGCGGAGGCCGCCCTGGCGGCGGGCACGGAACGGCTGGTGTTCAACGCCAACACCCGGCTGCCGCTGGGTCCGACGGACGTCGCCGCCTTCGAGACGCGGCGGCTCGCGGAGCGGGTGCTGCGGGACAGCGGGGTGCCGCTGGTGGTGGTCCGGCCGCCGGTGTACCTGGACAACCTGTTCTCGCCGTGGAACGGTCCTGCGCTGGTCGACGACGGCGTCCTCGCCTACCCCCTGCCGGAGTCGGCGCGGACGGCGTGGCTGTCGCACCGGGGCCTGGCGGAGGCGGCGCTCGCGGCGCTCACCCGGGAGGGCCTGGAGGGCCGGACCTTCGACATCGGCGGCGACCGCGCCCTGACCGGCGGCGAGCTCGCGGCGGCCTTCGGGCGGGGCCTCGGCCGGACGGTGCGGTACGAGGAGCTGGATCCGGCCGTGTTCGAGCGGGGCCTTGCGCAGCTGCTCGGCCCGGCGACGGCGGCCGGGGTGGCGGGGATCTACCACTACATGGCGGGCGGCGCGGATCCGCTCCTGATGACGGACGACGACGGGGTGTCCTCGGAGGTCCTCGGCCTGGAACCGGCCCCGGTGGAGGAGTGGGTGGCCCGCCAGCCCTGGCAGGTGTGGGCGACGGACGCGGAGACCCCGGACACCTCGCCGCGCCCCTGACGCCGGACCGCAGATCGAGCCCCGCCCCACAAAGGCGGGGCTTCTTTCTTGTCCGGGTCGGGTGCTTGCCGGGGTGGCTACGCCCTAGTAGTTAACAAAGCGCCGGATTGCCCACCCGAGAACCGTGGGAAGGCTCCTCCGGTACGACCCCCGACCCCTCTCCCCCGAGCCTCCCCTTCCTCGCTGTTCATCCCTGTGGACCCGCCATCCGAGTGAACGCGGACAGGAGCCGTCATGCCCGCAACCCGCCGGCCGCCGACGGAGCTAGAAAGAGCGCACCACCACCCGCACCCCCGTAACCCGTCAGGTGATGCTGTGAATCCGCTCATGGGACGCATTCCCGTACTGGACGTCCGCCCGCTGGTCGACTGTGGCCGGCGCCCCGCGAAGGCGGTGGCCGGAGAGTCCTTCGAGGTGACGGCCACCGTCTTCCGCGAGGGCCACGACGCGGTCGCCGCCAATGTCGTGCTGCGCGGCCCGTCGGGCCGGCCCGGTCCGTGGACCCCGATGCGTGAACTGGCCCCGGGCACCGACCGTTGGGGTGCCGAGGTCACCCCGGACGCCGAGGGCCTCTGGACGTACACCGTGGAGGCCTGGAGCGACCCGGTGGCCACCTGGCGCCACACGGCGAGGATCAAGATCCCGGCCGGGATCGACTCCGAACTGGTCCTCGCCGAGGGCGCCGAGCTGCACGAGCGGGCCGCGAAGGGCGTCCCGAAGAAGGGCGGCGGCCGGGAGGCCGTGCTCGCGGCGGCGGACGCGCTGCGCGACGGGTCACGCCCCGCGGCCGTGCGGCTGGCGGCGGCGCTCGCCCCGCGGGTCATCGAGGCCCTGGATCGCCATCCGCTGCGCGAACTGCTCTCCGCCTCCCCCGCGTTGCCGCTCCAGGTGGAGCGCGAGCGGGCCCTGTTCGGCTCCTGGTACGAGTTCTTCCCGCGCTCGGAGGGCGTGCGCAAGGTGAAGGGGCGTACGGTCCCGGGGAACTTCCGCACCGCGGCCGAACGGCTCCCGGCGGTCGCCGCGATGGGCTTCGACGTCGTCTACCTGCCGCCGGTGCACCCGATCGGCGAGACCCACCGCAAGGGCCCCAACAACTCCCTGTCGGCCTCGCCGAGTGACGTCGGCGTGCCGTGGGCGATCGGCTCGCCGGAGGGCGGGCACGACGCGCTCCACCCGGACCTGGGGACCTTCGAGGACTTCGACGCGTTCGTGGCGCGGGCCAGGGAGCTGCGGATCGAGATCGCGCTCGACTTCGCGCTGCAGTGCTCCCCCGACCACCCGTGGGTGGAGAAGCACCCGGAGTGGTTCCACCACAGGCCGGACGGTTCGATCGCGTACGCGGAGAACCCGCCGAAGAAGTACCAGGACATCTATCCGATCGCGTTCGACAAGGACATGGACGGGATCGTCGCGGAGACCGTGCGGGTGCTGCGGTTCTGGATGGACCACGGCATCCGGATCTTCCGCGTCGACAACCCGCACACCAAGCCGGTGGTGTTCTGGGAGCGGGTCATCGGCGAGATCAACCGGGCCGACCCGGACGTCATCTTCCTGGCGGAGGCGTTCACCCGGCCGGCGATGATGCGGACGCTCGGCGCGATCGGTTTCCAGCAGTCGTACACGTACTTCACCTGGCGCAACACCAAGGAGGAGCTGACGGAGTACCTCACCGAGCTGTCCGGGGAGACGGCCGCGCAGATGCGGCCGAACCTCTTCGTGAACACCCCCGACATCCTGCACGCCTACCTCCAGGAGGGCGGCCGGCCCGCGTTCGAGGCGCGGGCGGTGCTCGCGGCGACGCTCTCCCCTTCCTGGGGCATGTACGCCGGGTACGAGCTGTGCGAGAACACCCCGCTGCGGGACGGCAGTGAGGAGTACCTCGACTCGGAGAAGTACGAACTGAGGCCGCGCGACTGGGAGTCGGCAGAGCGGGAGGGGCGGACGATCACCCCGCTGATCACCTCCCTGAACCGGATCAGGCGCCGCCACCCGGCCCTCCGCCGGCTGCGGAACCTAACCTTCCACGACACCGACAACCCGCAGGTGATCGCGTACTCGAAGCGCTCCGGTTCGAACATCGTTCTGGTGGTCGTCAACCTCGACCCGCACCACACCCAGGAGGCTTCACTCTCGTTGAACATGCCGGAACTCGGCCTCGACTGGCACGAGACCGTGCCGGTGCGCGACGAGCTCACCGGCGAGACCTATCACTGGGGCAGGGCCGCTTACGTGCGCCTAGAGCCGGGTGTCACGCCCGCGCACGTACTCGCCCTGCGACCGTCCCCGCAGACCGGAGGGTCACCCACCACATGACTGTCAACGAGCCCGTCCCCGACACCTTCGAGGACACCCCCGCCAAGGACCGCGATCCCGACTGGTTCAAGCGGGCGGTGTTCTACGAGGTCCTCGTCCGCTCCTTCCAGGACAGCAACGGCGACGGCGTCGGCGACCTGAAGGGCATCACGTCCAAACTGGACTACCTCCAGTGGCTGGGCGTGGACTGCCTCTGGCTGCCGCCGTTCTTCAAGTCCCCGCTGCGGGACGGCGGGTACGACGTCGCCGACTACACCTCGGTGCTTCCGGAGTTCGGCGACCTCGCCGACTTCGTGGAGTTCGTCGACGCGGCCCATCAGCGCGGCATGCGCGTGGTCATCGACTTCGTGATGAACCACACCAGCGACCAGCACCCGTGGTTCCAGGAGTCGCGGCGCGACCCGGACGGCCCGTACGGCGACTACTACGTCTGGGCGGACGACGACAAGCAGTACGCCGACGCCCGGATCATCTTCGTCGACACCGAGTCCTCGAACTGGACCTTCGACCCGGTCCGCAAGCAGTACTACTGGCACCGGTTCTTCTCGCACCAGCCGGACCTCAACTACGAGAACCCGGCCGTGCAGGAGGAGATCCTCTCCGCGCTGAAGTTCTGGCTGGACCTTGGGATCGACGGCTTCCGGCTCGACGCGGTGCCGTACCTGTACCAGCAGGAGGGCACCAACTGCGAGAACCTCCCCGCGACCCACGCCTTCCTCAAGCGGGTCCGCAAGGAGATCGACGACCACTACCCGGACACGGTGCTGCTCGCCGAGGCCAACCAGTGGCCGGAGGACGTCGTCGACTACTTCGGCGACTTCCGCTCGGGCGGCGACGAGTGCCACATGGCCTTCCACTTCCCGGTCATGCCGCGGATCTTCATGGCCGTGCGGCGCGAGTCCCGCTACCCGGTCTCCGAGATCCTGGCGAAGACCCCGGAGATCCCCTCCGGCTGCCAGTGGGGCATCTTCCTGCGCAACCACGACGAGCTCACGCTCGAGATGGTCACGGACGAAGAGCGCGACTACATGTACGCCGAGTACGCCAAGGACCCGCGCATGCGGGCCAACATCGGCATCCGGCGGCGGCTCGCCCCTCTCCTCGACAACGACCGCAAGCAGATGGAGCTGTTCACCGCGCTGCTCTTCTCGCTGCCCGGCTCGCCGGTGCTCTACTACGGCGACGAGATCGGCATGGGCGACAACATCTGGCTCGGCGACCGGGACGGGGTGCGGACCCCGATGCAGTGGACCCCCGACCGGAACGCGGGCTTCTCCTCCTGCGACCCGGGACGGCTCTACCTGCCGACCATCATGGACCCGGTCCACGGCTACCAGGTGACGAACGTCGAGGCCGGCATGGCCTCTCCGTCGTCCCTGCTGCACTGGACGAAGCGGATGATCGAGATCCGCAAGCAGAACCGGGCCTTCGGCACCGGGACGTACACCGAACTCCCGGCCTCCAACCCGGCGGTGCTCGCCTTCCTCCGGGAGGACGGGGACGACCTGGTGCTGTGCGTGAACAACTTCTCGCGGCACGCACAGCCGACCGAGCTCGACCTGCGCCGCTTCGACGGCACCCGGCCCGTGGAGCTGATCGGCGGGGTGAAGTTCCCGGCCATCGGCCAGTTGCCCTACCTCCTGACCCTTGCGGGACACGGCTTCTACTGGTTCCGTCTCAAGAGGGCCTGAGCGAGGGCCAGTTCTCGCTCGCCCGGAGTGGGGCGGTTTCCCCCGCCCCACTCTGGGCACTGTGAACGACACACGATCCACGCCATTCAGGTCCATCCGGGCCTTCTTGCCGGGCCCATACGGATCTTCCCTTTCCGACACGTCCCGCACATCCGGACAGTCACAGCCGCCATCCGGGACACTCTGCGCATTTGAACGCATACGAAAGCCACTTGCGCGCCCCGGGGAAAGGACGCGATGCCATGCCGGAGACCGCATCCACCACCCGGGCCCCGGACGCCCTCCTTCCGTCCCTCGCCCCCCTGCTCCACGAATGGCTGCCACGGCAGCGCTGGTTCGCGGGCAAGGGCCGCCGGGTCACCGGATTCACGCTGGACGCGGCCACCGAGCTGCTGCCCCTGGACGGCGCGGGACCCGGCCTCCTCCATCTCCTCGTACGGGTCGAACAGCCGGGCCGCCCGGCCGGATCGCCCGCCGACTGTTACCAACTCCTCCTCGGCGTACGGACCCAGCTGCCGCCCCGCCTCGGCCCCGCCCTGATCGGACGGATCCGGCAGGGCCCGCTCGCCGGGCGGGCGGTGTACGAGGGGCTGCGCGACCCGCGCCTCGCGGGGCTCCTGTACGAGCGGCTGCGCACCCCGGGCCGGACGGGCCCGCTGCGCTTCCACGCCACGACGGCCCTGCCCCCGGCGCTCGCCCCCCGGATGCTGGACGCGGAGCAGTCCAACTCTTCGATCGTCTACGGGGATTCGTTCATCCTGAAGATCTTCCGGAGGGTCAGCCCGGGGGCGAACCCCGACCTTGAGCTGCCGCTCGCCCTGGCCGGGGCCGGCTGCGCCCGGGTCCCCGCCCCGGTCGCCTGGTTCGAATCGGGAGCCTCCACCCTGGGCGTCCTCCAGCCCTACCTCCGGGACTCGCGGGACGGCTGGCGGCTCGCGCTCGACGCGCTCGCGGACGGGCGGGAGTTCACCACCGAGGCGCGGGCCCTCGGCCGGGCGACGGCCGAGGTGCACCTGGCGCTGGCCGCCGCCCTGCCGACCCGGCGGCTCGCCCGCGCGGAGACCGAGCAGCTGGCCGCCGCGATGGACCGGCGGCTGCACGCGGCCGCGCAGGCGGTCCCCGCGCTGCTGCCGCACGTGCCGGGCCTGCGGGCCGTCTTCGCCGCCGCCAGCGGCGGGGCCGCCGTGCAGCGCATCCACGGGGACCTGCACCTCGGGCAGACCCTGCGCGGCTCCGACGGCGGCTGGGCCGTCATCGACTTCGAGGGCGAGCCGGCGAAGCCGCTGGACGAACGGCGCAGCCCGCAGCCGACCGTCCGCGACGTCGCCGGGATGCTCCGCTCCTTCGACTACGCGGCCCGCACGCACCGGCCGTGGAACGCGGAGTGGGCGGCGCGGTGCCGGGCGGCGTACTGCACGGGGTACGCGGAGGCGGCGGGGGTGGACCCGCGGGCCGACCCGGCGCTCCTGCGGGCCTACGAGACGGACAAGGCGGTGTACGAGGTCCTCTACGAGGCCCGCCACCGGCCGGACTGGCTCCCGGTCCCGATGTCCGCCATCGAACGCCTCGCGGCACCCCTGTGACGCCCACGCCGCGCCCCGTTGTGGCCCCGCGCCCCGCCCGTGTGGCGCCCGCGCCCGGGCGGGCGGTGCCCCGCTGCCGTGTGGGCGGTGCCCCGCTGCCGTGTGGGGCCCGCGCCCGCTGCCGTGTGGGCAATCGTCCCGCAGGGCGGGACGGGTGGGCACACGGGACGGCGCCCTCCGCGGCGCCTCCGCCTTCCGTGCCTGGACCCGCACCCCGATGCGCGGCGCACGACGTGGTGCGGGTCAGGGCGCGGAAGCCTCGGGCGCCGGCAAGGGCGCCGTCCGTTGTGCCCACCCGTTCCGCCCCGGCGGAACGCATGCCCACAACGGGGTGGGCACCGCCCCGGCGGAACGCCTGCCCACAACGGGGTGGGCACCGCCCCGGCGGGACGCCTGCCCACAACGGTGTGGGCGCCGCCCACAGCGACAACGGGGCCCGTTCGGCCGAGTTTCCCCGGGCCCTGCAAGACCGTTGCGCATTCGTACCCCCCGTACCCCCCAGGAGGCACCCCCGTGACCGCCCGATCCGCAGGCAAGACGGCCGGCAAGTCGCCCCGTAAGGCGCCCCCGCTCGACCCCGGCGACCGGGCCCGGCTGCTCGCCGGGGAGCACCACGACCCGCACGGGCTGCTCGGTGCGCATCCGGTGAAGGGCGGGGTCGTGATCAGGGCGCTGCGCCCCTGGGCCAAGGAGGTCGCGGTCCTGACCAAGGGCAAGCGGCTGCCGATGGACGACGACGGCGACGGGCTCTTCTCGGTGTTCGTCCCGCTGCTGCGCAAGGTGCCCGCGTACGAGTTCCGGGTGCGGTACGACGGGGACGAGATGCCCGTCCACGACCCGTACCGCTTCCTCCCGTCCCTCGGGGATCTCGACCTGCATCTCATCGGGGAGGGCCGGCACGAGGAGCTGTGGACGGCGCTCGGCTCGCACCCGATGACGCACGAGGGCGTGGCCGGCACCCGCTTCGCCGTGTGGGCGCCGAACGCGCGCGGCGTCCGGGTCACGGGTGACTTCACGCACTGGGACGGCACGGCGCTGCCGATGCGTTCGCTGGGTTCGACGGGCGTGTGGGAGCTGTTCGTGCCGGGGCTCGGCGAGGGCGCCGTGTACAAGTACGACATCGCGCGGCCGGACGGTTCGCACACGGTCAGGGCGGACCCGATGGCCCGTCGGACCGAGTGCCCTCCGAACACCGCTTCGATCGTCACCGAGTCGCGCTACGCCTGGGACGACGCGGAGTGGATGGAGCGGCGCGGGTCCCGCCCGCCGCACGAGGCGCCGATCTCCGTGTACGAGGTGCATCTGTCGTCGTGGCGGCCGGGGCTGACCTACCGGCAGCTGGCCGAGCAGCTGCCCGCGTACGTCCGTGACCTCGGGTTCACGCACGTGGAGTTCATGCCGGTCACCGAGCATCCCTTCGGCGGCTCGTGGGGCTACCAGGTCACCGGCTTCTACGCGCCGACGGCCCGCATGGGCACTCCGGACGACTTCCGGTTCCTCGTCGACGCGCTGCACCGGGCGGGGATCGGCGTGCTGATGGACTGGGTGCCCGCGCACTTCCCGAAGGACGACTGGGCGCTCGCGGAGTTCGACGGGCGTCCGCTGTACGAGCACGAGGACCCGCGCCGCTCGCACCATCCGGACTGGGGGACCCTGGAGTTCGACTACGGCCGCAAGGAGGTGCGGAACTTCCTGGTCGCGAACGCCGTGTACTGGTGCCAGGAGTTCCACATCGACGGGCTGCGGGTGGACGCGGTGGCGTCGATGCTCTACCTGGACTACTCGCGGGAGCACGGCGAGTGGGTGCCGAACGAGTTCGGGGGCCGGGAGAACCTGGACGCGGTCCGCTTCCTGCAGGAGATGAACGCCACCGTGTACCGCCGCTGCCCCGGCGTCGTCACCTTCGCCGAGGAGTCGACCGCCTGGGACGGGGTGACGCGGGCGACGGACCAGGTGGGTCCGGGCGGCTTCGGCGGTCTGGGCTTCGGCATGAAGTGGAACATGGGCTGGATGCACGACTCGCTGCAGTACGTGCAGAAGGAGCCGGTGCACCGCAAGTACCACCACCACGAGATGACGTTCTCGATGGTGTACGCGTACAGCGAGAACTACATCCTGCCGATCTCGCACGACGAGGTGGTGCACGGCAAGCGGTCGCTCGTGTCGAAGATGCCGGGCGACTGGTGGCAGCAGCGGGCCAATCACCGCGCCTATCTGGGCTTCATGTGGGCGCATCCGGGCAAGCAGCTGCTCTACATGGGGCAGGAGTTCGCGCAGGGCGCGGAGTGGTCGGTGGACCACGGCCCGGACTGGTGGCTGCTCGATCCGGCGTACGGGGCGGAGGCGGACCACCGGGGGGTGCGGGATCTCGTCCGTGACCTGAACACGGTGTACGCGGGGACGCCCTCGCTCTGGGAGCGGGACACCGTGCCGGAGGGCTTCCAGTGGGTCGTGGGGGACGCGGCGGAGGACAACGTCTTCGCGTTCCTTCGGTTCGACGCCTTCGGTGCGCCGCTGCTCGCGGTCTGCAACTTCTCTCCGGTGGTGCGGCACGACTACCGGCTCGGGGTGCCGGACGCGTTCGCGGCCTGGGCGGAGGTCCTGAACACGGACGCGGCGCGGTACGGGGGCTCGGACGTGGTCGGCACCGACCCGGTGAAGACCGAGTCGGTGCCGTGGCACGGCCGTGAGGCGAGCGTGCGGATGACGCTGCCGCCGCTGGCGACGGTCTGGCTCAGGCCCGCGTGACGGCCGGCCTGATGACGCCCAGCCGCTGAGTGGCCCGGGTGAGCGCCACGTACAGGTCGTTGATGCCGTGCGTGGCGCCCTCCCGGATGCCGTCGGGGTCGACGACGAGGACGGTGTCGAATTCGAGGCCCTTCGCCTGCCGGGGGTCGAGGAGGACGACCGGGCGGGTGAGGTCGGGCTTCGGGCCGTACGAGGCGTCGGGGAGCGCCGCGATCAGGCCGGGGTGGAGCTCGGGCGGGGCGATGACGGCGGTCCTGCCCTCCTCGTGGAGTTGGGCGGCGACGGCGTCGGCGGCCTCCTTGACCGGGTCGTCGACGGTGCGGTCCCAGGGTTCGACGCCGGTGGAGCGGACCGAGCGGGGCGGTTCGAAGCCGGGTTCGGCGGCCCGTCGGGTCTCGGCGGCGACGGCCATGATCTCGGCGGGCGTGCGGTAGTTGACGCCGAGGCGGACGTGGTCCCAGCGGTCCTCGACGTAGGGGCCGAGGATGTTCTTCCAGGCGCCGACGCCGGCCGGGTCGCCGGTCTGGGCGGGGTCGCCGACCAGGGTCATGGAGCGGCTGGGGCTGCGGCGCATGAGGAGCCGCCAGGCCATGGCGGAGAGTTCCTGGGCCTCGTCGACGATGATGTGGCCGAAGGCCCAGGTGCGGTCGGCGGCGGCCCGCTCGGCGGCGGTGCGGTGGTCGGCCTCCTCGTGGCGTTCGGCGAAGCGTTCGGCGTCGATGATGTCGTGGGCGGAGAGGACCTCGGAGGCGTCCTTGTCGAGTTCCTCCTTGTCCTCGAACTCGTAGGTGCGGGAGGCGAAGGAGACGTCGAGGACGCCCTGCGCGTACTGGATCTGCTTCTGGCGCTCGGCCTCCTCGGCGGCGCGGAGCGCGGAGTCGTCCTCGCCGAGGAGTTCGGCGGCCTCGTCGAGGAGCGGTACGTCGGCGGCGGTCCAGGGTCCGCCGTCGCGGCGGATCGCGGCGGCGTCGTCGTCCGTGAGGTGGGTGGGTTCGGCGAGGTAGTCGGCGAGGAAGGCCTGCGGGGTGAGGGGCGGCCAGAGGGTGTCGATCGCGGCGTGGACGTCGGGGTTGGCGGCGATGCCCTTGGCGAGCAGGGCGATGTCGTCGGGGCCGAGGAAGTTGGGGCCGCCGTAGGGGTCGGCGCCGATGCGGTCGGCGAGCTGTTCGGCGAGGGCGTCGAGGATCCGGAAGACGAAGTAGGGGCGGGCCAGGTTGTGCGGGAGGACGGTCTCGCGGGCCTTGTGGCGGGCTTCGAGGGCCATGTCCCAGTCGATGACCAGGTCGCCGTCCTCGTGCGGGACGATCAGCGGCTCGCCGCGCTCGGGGACCTGCTGCCGGTCCCGTACGGCCGCGGCGAGGGCGTCGGCCATGGCCCCGGCGCCCTTGACGGCGGCGGCGCGCGGGGTGTCGGTGCCGGTGGCGCGGACGCCGGGGAAGAGCTCGGCGGGGGTGGCGAGGAGGACGCCGGTCTCGCCGAGGGAGGGCAGGACGTTGCCGATGTAGCCGAGGAAGGCGGGGTTGGGGCCGACGATGAGGACGGCCCGCTTGGCGAGCTGCTCGCGGTGCGCGTAGAGGAGGTAGGCGGCCCGGTGCAGGGCGACGGCGGTCTTGCCGGTGCCGGGGCCGCCCTCGACGACGAGGACGCCGCGGTGCGGGGAGCGGATGATGGCGTCCTGCTCGGCCTGGATGGTCTGCACGATGTCGTGCATGCGGCCGGTGCGGGCGGCGTCGAGCGCGGCGAGCAGCACCTCGTCGGCGTTCCGGCTCTCGTGGCCGGTGCGGGTGGCGTCGGCGAGGTCGAGGACCTCGTCGTGGAGGGAGACGACCTCGCGGCCCTGGGTGGTGATGTGGCGGCGGCGGGTGAGGCCCATCGGCTCGTAGCCGGTGGCGAGGTAGAAGGGGCGGGCGATCTCGGCGCGCCAGTCGACGACGAGCGGGGTGCGGTTCGGGTCGTCCTCGCGGATGCCGAGGCGGCCGATGTGGTGGTCGCGGCCGTCCTTGAAGACGAGCCGGCCGAAGCAGAGGCCGCTCTCCCCGGCGTTGAGCGCGGCGAGCAGCCCCGACTGCTCGGCGACCATCACGTCCCGTTCGAGGCGGCCCTGGCTGCTGCCGACCCCGGGGGTGCGGAGCGCCTGCTCGACGGCGGCTTCGGCCTGGTCCCTGAGGTCGTCGAGTCGTGCGTAGAGATCGGTGATGAATTGCTGCTCATTCCGAAATTCCTCGGTTGACAATTCGACTCCCGGCGCGATACAGTGCGTTTATTGAACTTCTCCGCGTCTTCGCCATGCCTCAATGACACAGCCCTGGACACGGAATTCATCAATATACGCGAGGCAATACCCCGACTGTCAATTCTAGTCGGGGTATTTCTGTATGCCTCGGCGGAGCCGGCCGCCCGGCGGAAAACCGGGTGCGCCCCCGCGGCCGCCCTTGCTACGGTCCCCCGCATGAAGCGCGCTGCGATGAGGACGACGACGCCGGAGAGTGTCCCGGCGCGCTGACCGTTGTTCCACCGACGAAGCCCCGGGGCGAGTGCCCCGGGGCTTCGCGCTGTGGTCACTCGCCCCACGTACGCGAGGAGACCACCGTGCACGACCACCGCAGGCTCGGCCGCGAGCTGAACATCTTCGACACCGACCCGCTGATCGGCTCCGGGCTGCCGTACTGGCTGCCCGACGGCGCCGTCGTGCGCCACGCCCTGGAGGAGTACGTCCGCGAGGCCGAGCGCCGCGCCGGGTACCGGCACGTGTACTCCCCGGTCCTCGGCAAACGCGAGCTGTACGAGATCTCCGGGCACTGGTCGCACTACAGCGACGACATGTTCCCGCCCATGGACCTCGGCGGCGAGCAGTTCGTCCTGCGGCCGAGCCTCTGCCCGCACCACGCGCTCATGTTCCGCTCCCGCCCGCACAGCTACCGCGAGCTGCCGCTGCGCATGGCCGAGCTCGGCGGCATGTACCGCTCCGAACTCTCCGGCGTCCTCGGCGGTCTCACCCGGGTCCGGGCCATCCAGCTGAACGACGCGCACGTCTTCTGCACCCTGGAGCAGGCGGCCGGGGAGGCGGCCGGCGCCCTGGAGCTGATCCGGCGGGCGTACGAGGCACTCGGCATCGTCCCCGCCCGGTACCGGCTCTCGCTGCCCGGGCCCGGCGGCAAGTACGTCGCCGCCCCCGAGCTGTGGGCCCGGTCCACCGCCCTGCTGCGCGAGGTCCTCGACGCCTCGGGGCTGCCCTACGAGGCCGCGGAGGGCGAGGCCGCGTTCTACGGGCCGAAGATCGACGTCCAGGTCGCCGACGGCGCCGGCCGCGAGTCCACCCTGTCGACCGTGCAGATCGACTTCCACCAGCCCGAGCGGTTCGACCTGCGCTACATCGGCGCGGACGGCGCCAAGCACCGGCCGGTGATGATCCACCGTGCCGTCATCGGCAGCGTCGAACGGGCCGTCGCCCACCTGCTTGAACAGCACGGCGGCGCGTTCCCCGCGTGGCTCGCCCCGGTGCAGCTGGTGATCCTGCCCGTCTCGGAGGCCGAACTCCCGCAGGCGGACGCGCTGGCCGCGCGATGCCTCGCACGCGGACTGCGGGCCGAGGTCGCGGGCCCCGACCGGGGCAGCCTGGGCGCCCGGATCCGGGAGGCCAGGCTCGTGCCGTACCAGGCGGTCGTCGGCGCCCGGGAGGCCGCCGACGACCTGGTCGCCCTCCGGCTGCGCGACGGCCGCAGACTCCCCGCCGCACCGGCCGAGGAGGTCCTCGGCCGGATCGGGGACCTGGTCGGGGCGCACAGCACCGGGCTGTGGCCCGTGTCCTAGGCCGTCTCTTCCGTCGCGGCTCAGGCAAGATCCGGAAGAGACGGCCTAGGCCAGTACGTCCTCCAGGTCGGCGAGGAGGCGGCGCTTCGGGCGGGCGCCGACGATCGACTTCACCGGCTCGCCGTCCCGGAAGACCATGAGCGTCGGGGTCGCCAGGACCCCGTACCTCATGGTCGTCTCCGGGTTGCGGTCCACGTCGATCTCCACGATCCGCAGCCGCTCCGCCTCCTCCGCGGCGATCGCGCCGAGCACCGGCTTGAGCTGCCGGCACGGGCCGCACCACTCCGCGGTGAACTTCACCAGGACCGGCAGCCCGGCGCCCAGCACCTCCGTGCCGAAGTCCGCGTCCGTGACCTCGGCCACGCCCTCCGCGTACGTCGTCATGCCCCTCACCCCTCCGTCTCCGTGACCGCTTCCAGTTCGCACCGGGGCTCAGGGCCGTGCGGCAGTTCCGCCTCGGCCCGCAGGAGCTGGGCGCCCACCTGGGCGCGTACCGCCTGCAGCTGTGCGATGAGCCCGTCCAGCTCGGCGACCTTCCGCCGGTAGACGGCGATCGACGCGGGACAGGAGTCCCCCGCCGGATGCCCCGCGCGCAGGCAGTCGACGAACGGCCGCGTCTCCTCCAGCTCGAACCCGAAGTCCTGCAGGGTCCTGATCTGCTGGAGCAGCCGCAGGTCGTCCTCGTCGTACGTGCGGTACCCCTGCTCCGTACGCCGGGCGGTCAGCAGACCGCGGGACTCGTAGTACCGCAGGGTCCGCGTGGTCGTCCCGGCCCGCTCGGCCAGCTCTCCGATGCGCATGTCCCCGACGGTAGGCCTTGACGCCGACGTCAGGGCAAGGAGTCAGCGGGAGGTCTGCGGCAGGAGCGGCTTCCGGACCACCGGGGAGGACAGCACGATGGAGGTCGTGGTCCGGCCGAGGGCCGAGGTCTGCTCCAGGATCTCCTCCAGGTGGACGGTGTCCGTGACGGCGACCTTGAGGATCCAGCAGTCCTCGCCGACCACGTGGTGCACCTCCAGGACCTCGGGGCGCGCGGTCAGCTCCAGGGTGCGGGGGTGCTTCAGGTTGTAGCCGCCGTGCGGGTTCACGCGGATGAAGGCCTGGATGCCGTAGCCGAGCACGGCCGGGGCGACGTGCGCGCCGTAGCCGGTGACCGCGCCGCTCGCCTCCAGGCGCCGGACGCGCTCGGTGACGGCCGCGGGGCTGAGCCGGACGCGGCGGCCGAGCTCGCTCAGTTTGATGCGGCCGTCGGTCTGGAGGAGGTCCAGGATCTGCCGGTCGATGGGGTCGAAAGCGGTCGCCGAGGTTTCGTCGGCGGCGGCGCGCGAATGCCGTGGTTCCTTCGGCGGGACGGCCTGCACTCCCATGTTTCCCCCTTCAAACGGCGAGCGCACAACGTAACACTTGTCCCAGCGAGCAAGGGAGTTGGGATTCATGGACGTTCTCGTCATCGGCGGCAACCGCTATTTCGGAAAGCGGCTCATCGCATTGCTCCGGGAATCCGGGCACCGCATCACGGTGCTCAATCGGGGTTCTTCCGCCGCGCCGGAAGGAATCGAGCAGCTGGTCGCCGACCGCGACGACGAGAACGCGCTGGAATCCGTTCTCGCGGGCCGCTCGTTCGACGTCGTCGTGGACCAGGTCTGCTACACCCCGCGGCAGGCGGAGATCGCCCGGCGGGTGTTCGCGACGCGCACCGCCCGCTACGTGATGACGTCGACGGTCGAGGTGTACGAGTACGAGGACTCGACCGTCCCGGTCGCCGAGTCCGCCCTCGACCTGGCCACGGTGACCGTCGACACGGCCCTGCCCTGGGAGGACCCCGAGTTCCTCGGCGCGCACTACGGGGAGGGCAAGCGGCAGGCCGAGGCGGTCTTCGCGGCCGGCACGCCCTTCGCCTGGGCCTCGGTGCGGGTGGCGCACGTCCTGGGCGGCGCGGACGACTTCACGGGCCGCCTTGACCACTACGCCCGGCGGATCCGTACGGGCGAGTCGATCGCGGTGCCGGTGGTGAACCACCCGGCGACGTATGTGTACGTGGAGGAGATCGCGGCGTTCCTCGCCTGGGCGGTCGGGGCGGAGTTCACCGGACCGGTGAACGCGCACTCCCACGGCCCGCTCACCACCGCCGACATCTGCGCGGAGATCGAGAAACTGGTGGGCGGCCGGACGGTGTTCCAGGGGGTGGAGGTCGGCGAGGTCTCGCCGTTCTCCTTCGCCCGCTCCTACGGAATGGACAACTCCCGGGCGATTTCCCTGGGTTATGCGTTCCGCGATTCCGGTGAATGGCTGGCGCAGGCGGTCGCGGAGACGATCGGAGCGGAGAACTGATGCGGTACCGGATACTGGGGGACGTACGGGTCGGGGCGATCGGCTTCGGCACGATGCCGCTCTCCATCGAGGGCCGGCCCGACGAGACGCGGGCGATCGCCACCGTGCACGCGGCGCTGGACGCCGGGGTGACGCTCCTCGACACCGCCGACTCCTACCACCCGCCGGGCGGCACACCCGGCGAGGGCGAACTCCTCGTGGCCCGGGCCCTCGCCTCGTACGGCGGCGACACCTCGGGCGTGCTCGTCGCGACGAAGGGCGGCCGGGGCCGTACGGCCGACGGCGACTGGAGCGTCGACGGCCGGCCCGAGCACCTGCGGCGGGCGGCGGAGGGCTCGGCGCGGCGGCTCGGCGGCGGGGCGATCGGCCTGTACCAGCTGCACAAGCCGGACCCCGCGGTCCCGTACGCCGAATCGCTCGGAGCGGTACGGGAGTTGCTGGACGCGGGCACGATCCGGCTTGCGGGCATCTCGAACGTCGACGTCCCGCAGATCCTGCTGGCCCGCGAGATCCTCGGCGACCGGCTGGTCTCCGTCCAGAACCGGTACTCCCCTGCCGTGCGGGACAGCGAGGCGGAGCTGCGGCTCTGCGCGGAACTCGGGCTCGCCTTCCTGCCGTGGAGCCCGCTGGGCGGCATCTCGCGCAGCTCCCTCGACGGGGCCTCCGCCCTGGAGGAGGACCCGGAGTTCGGCGCCTTCCACCGGGTGGCGCGGGCGCGGGGGGTCAGCCCGCAGCAGGTCGCCCTCGCCTGGCTGCTCACCCGCTCCCCGACGGTCCTCCCGATCCCGGGCGCGAGCCGCCCGGAAACGGTGCGGGACTCGGCGGGGGCGGGGGCGCTGGTGCTGACGGGCGCGGAGCTGACGGAGCTTGGCGGTCGCTGACGCACGAAGGACGGCCCCCTGGATGGGGGCCGTCCTCCACCCGAGCCCCGGATCCGGCTCAAGACCCGGGACACGGGGGTTCGCTGCGGGCCCGCTTCCGCCCCCGTTGTGGGCGCGTTTCCGCCCGTTGTGGGCGCGTTTCCGCCCGTTGTGGGCATGCGTTCCGCCGGGGCGGAACGGGTGGGCACAACGGAACGGCGCCCCTGCCGGCGCCCGAGGCTTCCGCGCCCTGACCCGCACCACGTCGTGCGCCGCGCATCGGGGTGCGGGTCCAGGCACGGAAGGCGGAGGCGCCGCGAGAGGGCGCCGTCCCGTGTGCCCACCCGTCCCGCCCTGCGGGACGATTGCCCACACGGCGGTGGGCCGGGGCGCCGCCCAGCGCGGGCGCGGGTCCCACGCGGGCGGTGGGGCACCGGCCTCCGGGTGCCCAAGGCCCGGGAGGCCGTGGCCCGGGGCTCCGCGGCCGTGCCGTCAGACGCCCGTGCGGGCCCTTTCCTCGCCCTGGTCCGTGCGCTGGTCCGGCACCGTCGCCCCGTGGTCGTCCACCAGCGTCGTCTCGTCGAACGGCACCCGCCCCGCCAGCACCTCCGACACCCGCGCCTTGTCGATCTCCTTCGTCCACGTGCCGACGAGCACCGTCGCCACCGCGTTCCCCGCGAAGTTCGTGAGGGCGCGCGCCTCGCTCATGAAGCGGTCGATGCCGACGATCAGGCCGACCCCGTCGACCAGCTCGGGCCGGTGCGACTGGAGGCCGCCCGCGAGGGTGGCGAGGCCCGCGCCGGTGACGCCCGCCGCGCCCTTCGAGGCGATGATCATGAAGACGAGGAGCGAGATCTGCTCGCCGATCGAGAGCGGGTTCCCCATCGCCTCGGCGGTGAACAGCGAGGCCATCGTGAGGTAGATCGCGGTGCCGTCGAGGTTGAAGGAGTACCCGGTCGGCACGGTGATGCCGACGACCGGCTTGCTGACGCCCAGGTGCTCCATCTTCGCGATGAGCCGCGGCAGCGCGGACTCCGAGGAGGAGGTCGAGAGGATCAGCAGGAACTCGCGGCCCAGGTACTTCAGGAGCGACCAGATGTTGATGCCGGCGATGACGCGGAGCAGCGTGCCGAGGACGACGAAGACGAAGAGCCCGCAGGTCACGTAGAAGCCGATCATGATGACGGCCAGCGACTGCAGGGCCGCGGCGCCGGTCGCGCCGACGACCGCCGCGATCGCGCCGAACGCGCCGACCGGCGCGGCCCACATGATCATGCCGAGGATGCGGAAGACGAGCTTCTGGATGTGCCCGATGCCGCGGAGGACCGGCTCCCCGGCCGTGCCCATCGCCTGGAGCGCGAAGCCGGCGAGGAGGGCGACGAGGAGGGTCTGGAGGACCTCGCCCTCCGTGAAGGCCGAGACGAGGGTCTTCGGGATGATCCCGAGGAGGAAGTCCGAGGTCGATTCGCTCGCGCCCTCGGCCTGCTTCGCGCCCGCCTCGGCGATCTCCTTGGTGAGGTGGAGTCCGGAGCCGGGCTCCAGGAGGTTGCCGACGAGCAGACCGATCGCGAGTGCGACGGTGGACATCACGAGGAAGTAGCCGAGGGCGAGGCCGCCGACGGCGCCGACCTTCGCGGCCTTCCGTACCGATCCGACGCCGAGGACGATCGTGCAGAAGATGATCGGCGAGATCATCATCTTGATCAGGTTGACGAAGCCGGTGCCGAGCGGCTTGAGCTCGACGGCGACGCCCGGCGCCAGGAACCCGACCGTGATGCCGAGCAGTACGGCGCCGATGACGGCCAGATACAGATAGTGGGTGCGGTCCCGTCTTGCGGCCACGGGGTCCTCCTCGTGCTGATGGGTGTCCACGTCCCGGTGGACCTCCGCGACTATCCATCAGCCTGTGACCCGGGTCACGGTTGCGTACGTTTCGTTCACGGCCGAAACGACGGGCCCGGTGGCGCACCCCCGGCGGCAAGGGCACGATTCGGGAACGAGGTGCCGCCCGCGCACGTTCCCACGTGCACACTTACCCGCATGCGACTCCCCCTCCCCCGCCCCCGCAGCCTCGCCGGCCAGCTCTTCGCGATGCAGGTCGTGCTGGTGGCCGTCGTCGTGGCGGGGTGCGCGGTGTTCGCGTACCTCACGGACCGGGCGCAGGCCGAGGAGACCGCGCGGCGGCAGGCCACGGCGACCGCCGCCGCCGTCGCCGACTCCCCGTCCGTCGTCGCCGCCGCCCGCTCCGCCGACCCGACGGCCGCCCTCCAGCCGTACGCGGAGTCGCTGCGGCGGCACGCGGGCGTCGCCTTCGTGGTGATCATGGCCCCGGACGGCACCCGCTGGACGCACCCGGAGCCGGCGCAGATCGGCCGCACGTACCTGGGTCACATAGAGGAGGCCCGGCAGGGCCGGTTCTACTCGGAGACGCACCTGGGCGTCCTCGGTCCTTCCGTGCGGACGGTGGCGCCCGTCTTCGACGGCGGCCGGGTCGTGGCCCTGGTCAGCGCGGGCATCACGATCGACAAGATCAGCGAGCAGGTACGGGAGCAGGTGACCGCCCTGCTCGGGATGGCGGGCGCGGCGCTCGCGCTCGGCGGCGCGGGGACGTACGTCGTGAACGCGCGCCTGCGCCGCCACACGCACGGTATGAACGCCACCGAGCTGAGCCGGATGCACGACTACCACGAGGCCGCGCTGCACGCCGTGCGGGAAGGGCTCGTGATGCTCGACGGCCGGCGGCGGATCGCCCTCATCAACGACGGCGCCCGGGAGCTCCTCGCTCTGGACGAGGGCGTCGTCGGCCGTCCGGCCGCGGAGCTGGGCCTGCCCGCCTCGCTGACCGGCGCGCTGCTCTCCTCGGAGCCGCGCGTCGACGAGACGCATCTGACGGCCGACCGGGTGCTGGTGGTCAACACCCGCCCGGTGGTGGGCGGGGAGCGGCGCGGCACGGTCGTCACGCTCCGGGACCGGACCGAACTCCAGGCGCTCTCCGGCGAGCTGGACTCCGAGCGGGGTTTCACGGAGGCGCTCCGCTCGCAGGCCCACGAGGCGGCGAACCGGCTGCACACGGTCGTCTCGCTGATCGAACTGGGCCGGGTGGCGGAGGCGGTGGAGTTCGCGACGGCGGAGCTGGAGCTGGCCCAGGCGCTCACCGACCGGGTCGTCGACGCCGTCGGCGAACCGGTCCTCGCGGCACTGCTGCTCGGCAAGGCGGCGCAGGCCAACGAGCGGGGCGTGGAGCTGGTCCTCACCGAGGACAGCCGCATCGACGACGGCCGGGTGCCGGCGGCGCTGCCCTCGCGGGACCTGGTGACGATCCTCGGGAACCTCATCGACAACGCGGTGGAGGCGGCCGGCGGAAGCCCGCACGCGCGCGTGACGGTCACCGTCGCGGCCCGCGCGGGCGACGGGGAGCTGCTGCTCCGGGTCGGCGACAGCGGCCCGGGCGTCCGCCCCGCCGACCGGGAGGCGGTCCTGGGCCGGGGCTGGACCACGCGTGGGCCCGGCCGCGGCCTCGGCCTCGCCCTGGTGGGCCAGGCGGTCACCCGCGCCCGGGGCACTCTGGACGTCGCGGACGCGGCGGAGGGCGGTGCCCAGTTCACCGTGCGACTGCCGCTGCCGGGGCCGCCGGTCGTCCCGGCCACGCTGTCGGTGGAAGAGGAGGTGGGCGCGTGAGTACGGCTCCGCTGCGTGTCCTCGTCGTCGAGGACGATCCCGTCGCGGCCGACGCCCACGCGCTGTACGCCGGGCGCGTCGAGGGCTTCCAGGTCGTCGGGGTCGCGCACTCGCGGGCCGCCGCCGTGCGGATCCTCGACCGGACGCCGGTCGACCTGATCCTGCTCGACCTTTATCTGCCCGACGGCCACGGCCTGCAGCTCCTGCGCGCACTGCGGGCCGCCGGGCACTCCGCCGACGTCATCGCCGTGACCTCGGCCCGCGACCTGGCGATCGTCCGCGAGGGCGTGTCCCTCGGCGTCGTCCAGTACGTCCTGAAGCCCTTCGCGTTCGCGACCCTCCGGGACCGGCTCGTGCGGTACGCCGAGTTCCGGGCGTCCGCCGGGGAGGCCTCCGGGCAGGACGAGGTGGACCGGGCGCTCGCCACGCTCCGGGCCCCGCACCCCGCCACGCTCCCCAAGGGGCTGAGCGCCCCGACGCTCGAAGCGGTCACCCGCACCCTCCGCGCCACCCCCGCGGGGCTCACGGCCGCCGAGGCCGGTGCGGCCGTCGGGATCTCCCGGATCACCGCGCGCCGCTATCTGGAGCACCTGGTCACGGAGGGCCGGGCCGTGCGCGCCCCGCAGTACGGGCAGATCGGGCGGCCCGAGCTCCAGTACCGCTGGCTCGACGGCCGGGCGCGCTGAACGCCCCCGGGTTACCGCCTGGTTCCCATGTTCCTACGACGACGCACGTTGGGGGAACGCACCGTAGCCAACCGTCACTTTTTGTATCTACCGTGACGGGGTGCACCCACCCTCCCCTCCCTTCGACGCCCGTGCCGCGCACCGTCTCCGCGAGGCCCTCGGCATGGCGCCCGGCCATGTCGCCTACGGCCTGCGGGCGCAGTACGGCCTCTTCGTCGACCCCGAGACCGTGGTCGCCTGGGAGCGCGGCCTCGCGGTCCCGGGCGAGCAGGAGCTCACCGCCCTCGCGGGCGTCCTGTGGTGCTCCCCCGCGGAGCTGATCGCCGCGCCCACGAGCCTGCGCGAGCACCGGGTGGCGCGCGGGCTCTCGGTCGAGGAGCTGGCCCGGCGGACGGGCGTCTCGCCCGCCGCGTACCAGCGGATGGAGGACGAGGGCCGCTGGAACGGCACCGAACGCCAGACGCTCGCCCTCGGCGAGGCGCTCGGTCTCGGCCCGCGTGCCCTGGTCACCGCGACCGGCGGCGACGAGCCCCTCGCCGAGCTGCTGCGCGACGCGGCGACGACCCGCTGGCAGGCGTACGTGAAGCCGGCGGCGAAGCTGGTGCCGCTGCCGAAGCGGGTCGTGGAGGCCGCGCTCCGGGAGCTCCACGCGGAGTACCACGCGCGGATGGTCGCGATCAGCAGCTGGGGGCGGGCCGCCGAGGGGACCGGCGACGAGGGGCGCGCCTATCTGGACGGGATCACCGGCCACTTCTGGGCGGCGGTCGGCCCGTAGCCGTCGGACCGGTCCCGCGCTCCGGCCGCCCCGTACAGTGGCGCCGTGATGCGACACATACCCTTCGAGCGACTCCACAACTTCCGTGATCTGGGCGGCTATCGGACCGCCGACGGCGGAACCGTTCGGTGGGGGACCCTCTACCGCTCCGACTCCCTCGGCAAGCTCGCGGACGCCGGCCCGGCCGACCTGGAGCGCTTCCGCGCGCTGGGCGTGGGCACGGTGATCGACCTGCGCTATCCGTGGGAGATCGCCGGCAAGGGCCGCCTGCCGGAGGCCGAGGAGGTCTCCTGGCACAACCTCTCCATCGAGCACCGCCCCTACGACCAGGAGGCGATCGACCCGGCCCTCGACCCGTGGCGCTACCTCGCCGACCGCTTCGCCGAGGTCGCCGAGGACGGGGCGGCGGAGCTGCGCGCGGCCCTGGAGCTGATCGCCGCCGCCGAGGAGCCGCTCGTCTTCCACTGCGCGTCCGGGAAGGACCGTACGGGTCTGCTCGCGGCCGTCGTCCTCGGCCTCCTGGAGGTCCCCGACGAGGAGATCCTCGCGGACTTCGCGCTGACCGAACTCGCCACGGAGCGGCTGATCGAGGACTGGAAGGCCACGCACCCGGGCCGGGAACCGCGCTGGCCGGGCTACGGCCGCGCGCCCGCCGACATCATCCGGCTGTTCCTCGCGGACCTGCGGGAGCGGTACGGCTCGGTGTACGGGTACGCGACCGGCCACGTCGGTCTCGATCCGGCGGTGGTGACGGCGCTCAGGGCCCGGCTGGTGGAGGTCCCGTAGCGGCCGCCCGGCGTCCGCCGGCGTCAGGAGGGCCCGCTGCCCGGAGCCCGGCCCGTCAGTCGTCCCGGTCGAAGTCGAAGAGCTGGCCCGCCGCGTCCGGCGCGCACGGCGCCTGGGCGAGCCGGGCCCAGGCCGTCGAGCGGTCGCCGACGACGGTGACGCAGCTGCCGGGGGTCGCGGAGCCCACCGGGACGATCCGGTAGCCCTCGACGGGGGTCCCGTGCGCCTCCAGGGTGAAGGCCTCGACGCGGGTCGGGTCGCCGCACTCGGAGTCCTCGTACGCGGCGTCGGGTATCCGGCCGCCGGAGGGTAGGCCGGAGCAGCCGGGGCCGAAGTCGGGGTGGTGCGAAACGATCCTCCACCGGCCGCCGCCCAGGTCCGCGAGCGAGTAGCCCGGGAGGCCCGCGCCGGCGCACGGCAGCTGGTGGATCTGGCCGGTGCGGGTGCCGCGCCGCTCGCCGAGGCAGAAATCGGTGCCGGTCACCCGGATGCGGACGTCCCCGGCGGCGGGGGCGGTGGGGGTACGGGGCGGATGCCCGGCGTGGCCGTCCTTCAGGAAGGCGACGACGCTGACGGCGGCGAGCACGAGCCCCGCGAGCGCGACGGCCGCGACGAGGCCGCGCCGTAGCCGGGACCGGGGCCCCGGCCGGGCGTCGCCGGGTCGGGGGGCCTCGGGGGTGCCGGGCCAGGTGGGCGGTTCTGCGGGGGCCTCGGCGGCGGCAGGGCCCGTGGCCGCCGGGCCCGCTTCGTACACCCCTCTGAGCGCGAGGTCCTTCCGTACCGTCAGCCAGGCCTCCACCTCGCCCGGTGCGATCCCGCACGCGCGGACGAAGACGGTGAGCAGTTCCTCGCGGGGCAGGGTCGGGCGGGACAGCATGTTCGCCACGGTGGAGCGCGGCAGCACGTCGCCGTTCGTCTCCGCGCGCGCCGACAGCTCGCGGAAGGTCAGGCCCGACCACTCCTTGAGGGCCTGGAGGCGTGCGAGGAACTCGGCGGGGCTCCGTGCCTCCCGTGGATCAGGAGCGTGCTCCCCCGGTGTCATCCGCGTCTCCCCCCTCGGCCGGACACGGTCGGGACATGTCCGGGACAGGCCCAAGCCTTGTTGATCTCGCGCCTTGGCTCAAGAGTGGAATCCGGCATTTCCGGGGGAATGCCGGGCACGCGGAGTGGCCCCGACCGTCCACGGGGGGGGGGGGGGGGGGGCGGCGCGGGGGGGGGGGGGCGCGGGGGGGGGGCGGGGGGGGCCGGGGGTTTGGCGGGGCCGGGGGGGGGCCCCCCCCTGCCCGGGGGGGCGGGGGGGGGCCACTCGGGTGCTGCGGGGTCCCGGAGCGGATCCGGGAGAGATCGGGGCGGAGGTCCCGGCGGGCCGGGCCGTTCGGGGCCGGGCCGTTCGGGGCCGGGCCGTTCGGGCCGGGCCGTTCGGGCCGGGCCGTTCGGGCCGGGCCGTTCGGGGCCGGGGCCCCGTCGTCCGGGCCGGGTCCCCGTCGTCCGGGCCGGGGCCCCGTCGTCCGGGCCGGGGCCCCGTCGTCCGGGCCGGGGCCCCGTCGTCCGGGCCGGGGCCCCGTCGTCCGGGTCCTCCGGAAGCCGCTAGAAGACCGACTCCGCCTCGCGCATGCGGTCCGCCGGGACCGTCTTCAGCTGGGTCACGGCGTCGGCCAGCGGCACCATCTCGACGTTCGTGCCGCGCAGGGCCGTCATCCGGCCGAAGTCGCCGCGGTGCACGGCCTCCACCGCGTGCCAGCCGAAGCGGGTGGCGAGCACCCGGTCGTACGCGGTCGGCGTGCCGCCGCGCTGGACGTGGCCGAGGATGACGGGCCGGGCCTCCTTGCCGAGGCGGCGCTCCAGTTCGTACGCGAGGGCCGTGCCGATGCCCTGGAAGCGCTCGTGGCCGAACTGGTCGATGGCGCCCTTGCCGTAGTCCATCGTGCCCTCGGCGGGGTGGGCGCCCTCGGCGACGCAGATGACGGCGAACTTCTTGCCGCGGGAGAAGCGCTCCTCGACCATCTTGACCAGGTCGGCCGGGTCGAAGGGGCGCTCGGGCAGGCAGATGCCGTGGGCGCCGCCGGCCATGCCGGACTCCAGGGCGATCCAGCCGGCGTGGCGGCCCATCACCTCGACGACCATCACCCGCTGGTGGGACTCGGCGGTGGTCTTGAGCCGGTCCATGGCCTCGGTGGCGACGCCGACGGCGGTGTCGAAGCCGAAGGTGCGGTCGGTGGAGGAGATGTCGTTGTCGATGGTCTTGGGGACGCCGACGACGGGCACGCCGGCCTCGTGGAGCATCCGGGCCGCGGTGAGGGTGCCTTCGCCGCCGATCGGGACGAGCGCGTCGAAGCCGCTCTTCTCGATGAGTTCCTTGGCGTTGTCGCAGGCCGCGCGGAAGCGGTCGCGCTCCAGGCGGGAGGAGCCGAGAATGGTGCCGCCGCGGGCGAGGATGCCGCTGACGGCGTTGAGGTCGAGGGGGCGGTAGCGGCCGTCGAGCAGGCCCGCGTAGCCGTCCTCGAAGCCGATGACCTCGTCGCCGTAGTGGGTGACGGCCCGGTGCACGACCGACCGGATCACTGCGTTCAGGCCGGGGCAGTCGCCGCCTGCGGTGAGAACTCCGATGCGCATCGTGCTGTGTCTCCTGCTCGGTCGCGGTCCGTTATGAGCCACCTCGATTCTCACACGCTCCGCGTGACGGGTGCGCTCGTCGCCGGTCCGCGCGTCCCCTGCGGAGGCTCCGCGGAGGCCTTTGGGCCCGGCTGAGGGAGCCCTTCGTCCGGCGGGCGACCTAACCATTGGCGGGGGTATTGTCAAGGGGGTAATGCCGCCCTATCGGGGCTTTCTGAGCACTGTCGATTGACGCACGGGCCGCGCAAAGGTGCCGCGAGGGCACCGCTCGGCCCCTTCCGCAGGACTGGACAGGAGACCACGGCGTGACGCGCAGCGTGTACGTGACCGGGATCGACCGCGGAGACGGCCGCCAGGTCGTCGAGCTGGGAGTCATGGAGCTCCTCACCCGCCAGGTGGACCGGGTGGGGGTGTTCCGGCCACTCGTGCACCACCGTCCCGACCGGCTCTTCGACCTGCTGCGCGCCCGCTACCGGCTCACGCAGGACCCCTCCACGGTCTACGGCATGGACTACCACGAGGCCTCCGCGCTCCAGGCCGAGCAGGGCACCGACGAGCTGGTGTCCCGGCTCGTCGACCGCTTCCACGCCGTCGCCCGCGACTACGAGGTCGTCCTCGTCCTCGGCACCGACTTCGCCGACACCCAGCTCCCCGACGAGCTCGCGCTCAACGCCCGCCTCGCCAACGAGTTCGGCGCCTCCGTCATCCCCGTGGTCGGCGGCAAGGGCCAGCCCGCCGAGTCCGTACGGGCCGAGGCGCGCAACGCCTTCCGGGCGTACGACGGCCTCGGCTGCGACGTCCTCGCGATGGTCGTCAACCGGGTGGCCGGCGAGGACCGCGAGGCGATCGCCGAGCGGCTCGCGGCCCGGCTCCCCGTGCCCTGCTACGTCCTGCCCGACGAGCCGGCGCTCGCCGCCCCGACCGTCGCCCAGATCACCCACGCGCTCGGCGCCACCGTCGTCCTCGGCGACGACGCCGGGCTCGCCCGGGACGCGCTGGACTTCGTCTTCGGCGGCGCGATGCTGCCGAACTTCCTGAACGCGCTGACCCCGGGCTGTCTGGTCGTCACCCCCGGGGACCGGGCCGATCTGGTCGTCGGCGCGCTCGCCGCCCACTCGGCCGGCACCCCGCCGATCGCCGGCGTGCTGCTCACCCTGAACGAGCGGCCCACCGAGGAGATCCTGACCCTGGCGGCCCGCCTCGCGCCCGGCACCCCGGTCATCTCCGTGCCCGGCAACAGCTTCCCGACCGCCGCCGAGCTGTTCGCGCTCGAAGGCAAGCTGAACGCCGCCACCCCGCGCAAGGCGGAGACCGCCCTCGGTCTCTTCGAGCGGCACGTGGACACCGCCGACCTCCTCAAGCGGGTCTCCGTCGCGCGCAGCGGCCGGGTCACCCCGATGATGTTCGAGCACGAGCTGCTCGAGCAGGCGCGGGCCGACCGGCGCCGGGTGGTGCTCCCCGAGGGCACCGAGGAGCGGGTGCTGCGCGCCGCCGACGTGCTGATCCGCCGTGACGTCTGCGACCTGACGCTGCTCGGCGACGTCGAGGCCATCCGCAAGAAGGCCGCCGACCTGAGCGTGAACCTGGGCGACACGCAGCTGATCGACCCGCAGACCTCCGAGCTGCGCGACACCTTCGCCGAGCAGTACGCGGCGCTGCGGGCCCACAAGGGCGTCACCGTCGAGCTGGCGTACGACGTCGTCTCGGACGTGAACTACTTCGGCACCCTGATGGTCCAGGAGGGTCTGGCCGACGGGATGGTCTCGGGGTCCGTGCACTCCACGGCGGCGACCATCCGGCCCGCCTTCGAGATCATCAAGACGAAGCCGGACGCGTCGATCGTCTCCTCGGTGTTCTTCATGTGCCTCGCCGACAAGGTCCTCGTGTACGGCGACTGCGCGGTCAACCCGGACCCGAACGCCGAGCAGCTCGCGGACATCGCCGTCCAGTCGGCGGCGACCGCGGCCCGCTTCGGGGTGGAGCCGCGGATCGCGATGCTCTCGTACTCCACGGGCACCTCGGGCTCGGGCGCCGACGTCGACAAGGTGCGGGAGGCGACGAAGCTGGTCCGCGAGGCGCGTCCGGAGCTGCGGATCGAGGGCCCGATCCAGTACGACGCGGCCGTCGAGCCCTCCGTGGCGGCGACGAAGCTGCCGGGTTCGGAGGTGGCGGGCCAGGCGACCGTGCTGATCTTCCCGGACCTCAACACCGGCAACAACACCTACAAGGCCGTGCAGCGTTCGGCCGGCGCCGTGGCCGTCGGCCCGGTGCTCCAGGGCCTGCGCAAGCCCGTGAACGACCTCTCGCGCGGCGCGCTCGTCAGCGACATCGTCAACACGGTCGCCATCACGGCGATCCAGTCCCAGGTCCCCTCGCAGGGTCAGGAGCTCCCGGCATGACCGCCCACCCGTCACCCACCACCGCCCTGCACGACGAGCTTCGCTCGGCCCCTCCCTCCCGTGTCCTGGTCCTCAACTCCGGCTCCTCGTCGGTGAAGTACCAGCTGCTCGACATGAAGGACGACAGCCGCCTGGCGCAGGGGCTCGTCGAGCGGATCGGCGAGGAGACCTCCCGGCTGGTGCACACCCCGCTCCAGGGCGGGGGCGCCGAGAAGCGCGAGAAGAGCGGGCCGATCGCCGACCACGCGGCGGCGCTGAAGGCGGTCGCCGAGGAGCTGGCGGCGGACGGTCTGGGCCTGGACTCCCCCGAGTTGGCGGCGATCGGCCACCGGGTGGTGCACGGCGGTCTGCGGTTCACCGAGCCGACGGTCATCGACGAGGAGGTGCTCGCGGAGATCGAGCGGCTCGTGCCGGTGGCGCCGCTGCACAACCCGGCGAACCTCGTCGGCATCCGTACGGCGATGGCGCTGCGCCCCGACCTGCCGCAGGTGGCGGTCTTCGACACGGCCTTCCACACCACGATGCCGGAGTCGGCGGCGCGGTACGCGATCGACGTGGAGACCGCCGACAGGCACCGGATCCGCCGGTACGGCTTCCACGGCACCTCGCACGCGTACGTCTCGCGGGAGACGGCGCGGCTGCTCGGGAAGGAGCCGGAGGAGGTGAACGTGATCGTGCTGCACCTGGGGAACGGCGCCTCGGCCTCGGCGGTGCGGGGCGGCCGGTGCGTGGACACCTCGATGGGTCTGACGCCGCTCGAGGGCCTGGTCATGGGCACCCGCTCGGGCGACATCGACCCGGCGGTGACCTTCCACCTCAAGCGGGTGGCGGGGATGTCGACGGACGAGATCGACGTGCTGCTGAACAAGAAGTCCGGTCTGGTGGGGCTCTGCGGCGACAACGACATGCGGGAGATCCGCCGGCGGATCGACGAGGGCGACGAGCGGGCGGCGCTCGCCTTCGACATCTACGTGCACCGCCTGAAGAAGTACATCGGGGCGTACTACGCGGTGCTCGGCCGGGTGGACGCGGTGGCGTTCACGGCGGGGGTCGGCGAGAACGCGGCGCCGGTGCGGGAGGCTGCGATCGCGGGCCTGGAGGAGCTGGGGCTCGCGGTGGACGCGGACCTCAACGCGGTGCGTTCCGACGAGGCCCGGATCATCTCGCCGGTGTACGCGCGGGTGGCGGTCGCGGTGGTGCCGACGGACGAGGAGCTGGAGATCGCGCGGCAGAGTTACGCGCTCGTTCTGGACGGGGCGAGCTCGAACGAGTGAACGCCTGAGCGGACCCGCGCCCATTTGTACTTTCCGCCAGACGGAATATTCCGCAGTGAAACAAACCGATAGGATCCGCCTCATGCGCCGTTCCAAAATCGTCTGCACGCTGGGCCCCGCCGTCGACTCGTATGAGCAGCTGAAGGCTCTCATCGAGGCCGGTATGAACGTGGCCCGATTCAACTTCAGCCACGGGTCCCAGGCAGAGCACCAGGAGCGGTACGACCGCGTCCGGCAGGTCTCCGCGGACACCGGGCGCGCCGTCGGCGTCCTCGCCGACCTCCAGGGCCCGAAGATCCGTCTGGAGACCTTCGCCGAGGGACCGGTCGAGCTGGTGCGCGGTGACGAGTTCACCATCACCACCGAGGACGTCCCGGGCGACAAGTCGATCTGCGGCACCACGTACAAGGGTCTGCCGGGCGACGTCTCCAAGGGCGACCAGGTCCTGATCAACGACGGCAACGTCGAGCTGCGGGTCGTCGAGGTCGACGGTCCCCGCGTCCGGACGATCGTCGTCGAGGGCGGCGTCATCTCCGACCACAAGGGCATCAACCTGCCCGGCGCGGCGGTGAACGTCCCGGCCCTGTCGGAGAAGGACGTCGACGACCTCCGCTTCGCGCTGCGGATGGGCTGCGACATGGTCGCCCTGTCCTTCGTCCGCGACGCCAACGACGTCAAGGACGTCCACAAGGTGATGGACGAGGAGGGCCGCCGGGTCCCCGTCATCGCCAAGGTCGAGAAGCCGCAGGCCGTGGAGAACATGGCCGATGTCGTCGCCGCCTTCGACGCGGTCATGGTGGCCCGTGGCGACCTCGCGGTGGAGTACCCGCTGGAGAAGGTCCCGATGGTGCAGAAGCGCCTCGTGGAGATGTGCCGCCGCAACGCGAAGCCGGTCATCGTCGCCACCCAGATGATGGAGTCGATGATCACCAACTCGCGGCCGACCCGCGCCGAGGCGAGCGACGTCGCCAACGCGATCCTGGACGGCGCGGACGCGGTCATGCTGTCGGCCGAGTCCTCGGTCGGCGCGTACCCGATCGAGACCGTGAAGACGATGTCGAAGATCGTCGCCGCGGCCGAGGAGGAGCTGCTCTCCAAGGGCCTCCAGCCGCTGGTCCCGGGCAAGAAGCCGCGCACCCAGGGCGGCTCGGTCGCCCGCGCGGCCTGCGAGATCGCGGACTTCCTGGACGGCAAGGCGCTGATCGCCTTCACGCAGTCCGGTGACACGGCCCGCCGTCTCTCCCGCTACCGCACCCAGCAGCCGATCCTCGCCTTCACGACCGACGAGGGCACCCGCAACCAGCTCACCCTGAGCTGGGGCGTGGAGTCCTTCCTGGTCCCGTTCGTGGACAACACGGACGCCATGGTCGACCTGGTGGACGCCGAGCTCCTCAAGCTCCAGCGCCACAACGCGGGCGACACCATGGTCATCACCGCCGGCTCGCCCCCCGGCGTCCCCGGCACGACCAACATGGTCCGTGTCCACCACCTCGGCGGCGGCGAGCACGCCTGACGCCATGACGAGGGCCCCCGTCCGGATCGGACGGGGGCCCTCGTCGTCGTGCGGCTCCCGGAGTGGTACGGGGGTCAGCTGGGCTCGATCGTGTTGCGGAGGCCCGGGACCTTGAGGGTGCCGCCGAACTGGCCCGCCTGCTTGAGCTTCACGCTGGTGAAGAAGGCGAACGGGACGTCCAGCGGGGGCGGGGACTCGGGGCCGAAGGTGATCGGGATGAGGCCGAAGAGGTTGCCCTTCAGCTCCTCCGTGTACATCGTGACCGTGCCGTTGCGGATGGTCGAGGTCGAGCCCTTGTCGGAGCGGACGTGGCCGGTGCGGCCCTCGGAGTGCTCCGTCAGCTGGTGCAGGTCCTTGATGTCCACCGAGGACGCGGTGAACTTCAGCACCTTCTTGATCTTGCCGCTGCCGGTCTTCACCTCGACGATGCCGTGGTACTTCAGGCCGTTCAGGGTGAGCAGCGAGCTCTCCAGGCGCCACGGCTCGTCCGGCAGCAGCGGGATGCCGGGCTCCAGCTCGGCGTCGGCGAGGGCCTGCGCGTCGAGTTCGGGGCACGGGAAGCGGGGCTTGGCCCCGTCGGGTATGTCCGTGTCCTTCTTGGCGTCGAGGCCCTTGGCGCTCTCGGGGAGCTCCTCGACCTCGGCACCGGCCTTCGCGGCGGCCTTCTCGATCGCCGTCTTCGTCCGCTCCGTGGCCGGGTCCGTCGCCGGCTTCGGCTGCGTGGAGGCGGAGGCGGTCGGGGCCGGGGTCCCGGGCGCCGGCGTCCCGGTCTGCTGCGGGGCAGGCGTCGTCGGCGCCGCCGTGGTGGGCGTGGCCGTCGGCTCGTCCGGGCCGTCGAAGAGGTCCTTCAGGGCGTCGCCGAGACCCAGCGGGTCCAGCGGGTTCTTGGACGCCGTCGGGGTGGGGCTGGCCGTGGGCGCGGGGGCGCTCTTCGCCTGCGTCTGCGGCGCGGCCGTCTGCCCGGTCGCGGTGGGCGTCGGGGTGGCGGACGGCGTCGCGGTGGCGGACGGCGTGGCGGTGGCCGAGGGGGCGTCCGTCGGCCGGGCCGTGGCGGTGGGGGTGGGCTTGGTGCTCTCGCCGTTCTTCGGTGTCTCCGAGGCATCCGCCGTCGGCTCGTCGGAGCGCGTCACGCAGGGGCCGGGGGCGAAGGGGATGTCCTTGTCGTCCGCGAGGGCGAGTCTGGGCGTCAGGCCCATGCCCACGAGGACCGCGGTCGGCATGGCCGCGAGCGCCATCGCCTTCCCGGCGGGGCCCTGGATCCTGTTCAGCAGCGACTTGCGCGGGGCCGCGTGCCGCGGGCCCTCCTTCGCGAGCGCCGACTGAGTCTCGTCACCCCGCACTGTTCCTCCCGCCGTTGGCGTCGATCGTCGTTTCGGTCGCCTGGTGCTCGGCCTCGCGCTGCTCCGGGACCGCGGCCGTGGGCACGACCTCCGTCACGGGCTCGGTCGCGGACTCCGCACCGGCCTCGTCCGAGGCCTCCGTCCAACCGTCGTGCTCTGCTTCCTTGGTCTCCTCGACCGGGGGCGCGGGGGCCCAGGCGGCGGACATGCCGCCCCCTACGAGGGCGAACAGGAATCCGATGACGAGGCCGCCGAAGTTCGACACCGGGATGGAGACGAGCGCCAGGACGATCGACGCGATGCCCGCGAAGACCCGGACGACGGGCTGGAACCACATCGTCAGTCCGAGCGTGATCAGCAGGACGCCGATGATCAGCGCTCCGGCGCCGGCGGTCGTCTGCATGGCGAGCGTGACGTTGCCGAGCCGCATGTCCCCGTACGGGAGGTAGGCGATCGGTACGCCGCCGATCATGGTGAACAGTCCCGCCCAGAAGGGCCGGGTCTGCCGCCAGCTCTTGAACCGGTTCTCCTTTTTGGGGACTTCGCGGGAGGCGGGGTACTCGGCGCTCATGGAACAGCTCCCTGGAAGCGGTGTTGCTGAGAAAGATGAAGAGAGGGGACCTGGCGGGTGGGACCGCACGCGACGGCCCCACCCCTCCGGACGGAACGGTCCTCAGGGACCGGCCGGTCCTAGTAGCACTCGGCGCCCGTGCCCCGGTGCAGCGACAGGTGCAGGTCGGGGAGCTTGAAGGTGCCGGCCGTGGTGGCCCAGGCCTTCTGCTGCACGTTGTTCAGCGTGGCCTGCTCGGCACGCTGGCCGAAGCCGTACGGGTTGGCCTTGGTGTTGGGCTGGATGCCCGGCTTGCCCGGCGACTTCGGGAGGGCACCGGCCGCGACGCCGATGTCGATGTTGGTGAACTCGGCGTCGGCCTTGAGCTCGGAGACATCGAGGTAGATGCCCTTCGCGTAGACCTTGTCCTCGTCCTTGCCGGTCTTGGCGGCCTCGGTGCCGGCCTCCAGGCGGAGGGTGACGTCACCGATGAACGGCACCTTCGGCGTGACGACCGACTGGCACATGTTGGTGATCCAGGCCTCGGAGAAGCCGGACACGGCCACCGGGGCGGCGAAGTCCTTGCCCTCGAGGTCCTTGCCCGCGTCCACGCTGCCGTACTGGACGAAGTCCGTACCGACGAGGCTGTTGGCCTTAACCTTGAATTCCTGGCCGGAGATGCTGAAGGACGCGGCGAGCGCGCCCTGGGCGAGGCCGACACCGATCGCGGCCGTCGCGGCCACGCTCGGGACCATGACGACGGCGAACCGCTTCCATCTGGTCCCGCCACGAACCTGGGACTTCATGAGAATTCCTCCTTCTCGGACGTACATCTCCGGAGGGACCCCGGGGGGCCACCCTGGGATGGGAGAAGAGCTACGTCCTCGGGAAGGAGAGCGCCGAGGCATCAGGCGGCGCGACGCGCGTCCGAATCACCGGCGATCACCCCCGAGCGACAACCATGGGCGCGCCTTGGGGCACGACCTGATTGGACAGGCCCCGTTCGGTGAGATCGGGAACCCCCCTGTCCACGACCGGTGCCGGAACACCGGTCCACTCGGTGGGGACCCTCGCCGCGACCCCGGTTGGTTGCCGGGGTGCTGCGGTTCGGACCGAGCGTCGCCGATCGTGGTCCATTCCGGGCCCCCGCACAAGGGGGTTCGTTACTGGCTAGTAACGGGTGGATAACCACGTCATGGCGTGGCGGGACCGAACGGGCACTCTGGGTACGTTCGAGCGACAGGGAATGTCAGGAGATCATCGGATGAATGCGGACAGAACGCCGGGTTCGATTTACTGCAAGTAACAGCGGCCGCGATTACCAAGTTTTGGTAAAGCGCGGCCGCGATTTGTCACCCTGCTGCCAAATCGTCGGACGATCCGGCCGACCCGGAGCGCTAGAACAGCACCCGGGCGAGCGCCTGCCGGGCCGCCGTCACGCGCGGGTCGTCGGCACCGATCACCTCGAACAGCTCCAGGAGCCGCAGCCGCGCCGCGTTCCGGTCCTCGCCCGCCGTGCGGCGCACGGTCTCCACGAGACGCCCGAAGGCGTCCTGCACATGACCGCCCACCAGATCGAGGTCGGCGGCGGCGATCTGCGCGGTCACGTCGGCCGGGTTGTCGGCCGCGTTCCTGCGGACGGCACCGGGGTCCAGGTCCTGCACCCGGGCGAGGAGTTCGGCCTGCGCCAGGCCGAGCTTCGCCTCCGGGTGGGCCGGGTCGTCGGCGAGCACGTTCTTGTACGCCTGGACGGCACCCGCGAGGTCACCCGCGTCGAGCGCGGACATGGCCGCTTCGAGGAGGGCGTCGTACGGACCGGCCTGCCGCGCGGCGGGGGCCGAGGCGTCGGCGTCCGCGTCCACGACGATGCCGGTGAGACCGAAGCGCTCCTCGCCGATCCGGATCAGCTCGTCGAGGGTCTCCCGGATCTGCGCCTCGGGCACCGCACCCTGGAACAGCGGCAGAGCCTGACCGGCGACGACCGCGAAAACGGCCGGAATTCCCTGGATGCCGAACTGCTGCATCAGCATCTGGTTGGCGTCGACGTCGATCTTCGCGAGCAGGAAGCGGCCGTCGTACTCGACGGCCAGACGCTCCAGGAGGGGGCCGAGCTGCTTGCACGGCTCGCACCACTCGGCCCAGAAGTCGAGGACGACCGGGACCTCGGCCGAGCGCTGGAGCACATCGCGCTCGAAGCCGGCCTCGTCGACGTCGATCACCAGGGCCGACGGGGGCACGGCGGCGGAACCACCCTGCCGGGCGGCTTCGGCACGCGCCTGCTCCGCCTTCGCCTTGGCCTCTCCGGCCGCCTTCACCGCGGCGAGGTCGACGACGCCGCTCATGGACATGTTTCGGGGCTGCATGGATACATCCTCCCCCTTCCGCGCGCGTAACCGGTAAGCCATGGCTGAACCGTGCCGTCCGCGCATCTCCCGCCGGTGTGCGAGACACGTGGACGACACGGTTCCTCGTCTTCGGCGGCGCCGGGTCCCCACCCGGTGCCGTCTTCCGCGCCGGGTCCCCACCCGGCACTCTGTTGGTTGTCGCTCAGGCCGCTCAATGCCTTTCGCTACAGGTCGTAGCGTAACTCCGGGAAAGGATCGGGCGGGAGGGCGCGAGCGGGATCCGCACGGTGAACTGCCTCACATCACCGGCCTCTGGCGGTATACCTACCGGCGGGTATGGTCGCTTTCCATGTGTAAGCGCACCAACCCCCGCAACGGCCGTACCGGGCGCCCCCGCTCCACGGAGGCCGACACGGCCATCCTGGAGGCGACCCGCGCGGCCCTGGTCGATCTTGGCTGGTCCAAGCTCACGATGGGGGACGTGGCCGGCCGCGCCGGGGTTGCGAAGACGACGCTCTACCGCCGCTGGGCCAACAAGAACGAGCTCGTCGTGGACGCCGTCGCCGTCCTCTTCGACGAACTCGAACTGCCCGACCTGGGTTCCCTCCAGGCCGACATCGAGCATGTGGTGCTGCAGTTCGCGGCCCTCCTCGAACGGCCCGAGACGAAGACGGCCCTGATGGCCGTGGTGGCCGAGTCGACCCGGGACGAGCCGCTGCGCGAGCGCATCCGCGCCTCCATAGTCGACCGGCAGAAGCGGCTGGTCCTGGCGGGCCGCGAGCGGGCGCAGCAGCGCGGTGAACTGCCGCACCACCTCGACCCCGTGGCCGTGGACGCCACCGACGACCTGATCTTCGACGTCGTCGCGGGCGCGGTCGTGCACCGCGCGCTGGTCAGCGCCGAACCGGTCGACGCCCCCTGGGCGGGCCGCCTGTCGGCCCTCCTGATGGGCGGCCTGGGCGCGGCCGCGACGGCCCGCGGCTGAGGCGGGGCGACGCGCGACGCGAAAGTGACGGGCGCGGCCCACCGGGCTGCCCCTACCGTGGCGGCCGTGACGAATCACCTCACGGACTCCGTCCGCGCACTGCTCGACGACGTCAACCCGGCCGTGCTGGCCACGATCCAGCCCGACGGCTCCCCGCAGACCTCGGTCGTGTGGGTCGGCCGCGAGGGCGACGACCTCCTGATCTCCAGCCAGGACGGCCGACGCAAGATCAAGAACATCCGGGCCGACGGCCGCGTCAGCCTCACCGTCCACGACCGCCACGACCCGCTGCGCTACGCGGAGATACGAGGCACGGCGACGGTCACCGAGGACACCGGCCGGGCGCTGGCGGTGGCGCTCGCGGAGAGCTACGAGGGCGAGGGCGCCGGCCGGGAGTACCTGGAGCTGCCGCCGGAGGAGGTCCGCGTGGTGGTCCGGATCAGCCCGACGAAGGTCCTGGGCACGGCCGCGAAGTAGCCGCCCGGCAAGCGGCAGGGGCGGTACGGGTGTTCCCGTACCGCCCCTGTCCGTCGTACGCGCGGGATCAGAAGCCCGGGGGCTCCGTGTAGACGCCCCACTCGTCGCGGAGGGCGTCGCAGATCTCGCCGAGGGTGGCCTCGGCGCGGACGGCCTCCAGCATCGGGGCGATCATGTTCGAGCCGTCGCGGGCGGCGGCCAGCATCGCGTCGATCGAGGCGCGGACCTTGGCGTCGTCACGGCGGCCCTTGCGCTCGCCGAGGACGCGGACCTGCTCCCACTCGACCTCGTGGCTGACGCGCAGGATCTCCAGGTCGCCGGTGACGGAGCCGTGGTGGACGTTGACGCCGACGACCCGCTTGTCGCCCTTCTCCAGGGACCGCTGGTACTGGAAGGCGGACTCGGCGATCTCGCCGGTGAACCAGCCGTCCTCGATGCCGCGCAGGATGCCGGAGGTGATCGGGCCGATGGGGTGCTGACCGTCCGGGTGGGCGCGGCGGCCGCGCTCCTTGATCTGGTCGAAGATCTTCTCGGCGTCGGCCTCGATGCGGTCGGTGAGCTGCTCGACGTACCAGGAACCGCCCAGCGGGTCGGCGACGTTGGCGACGCCGGTCTCCTCCATCAGCACCTGCTGGGTGCGGAGCGCGATCTCGGCGGCCTGCTCGCTGGGGAGCGCGAGGGTCTCGTCGAGGGCGTTGGTGTGGAGGGAGTTGGTGCCGCCGAGGACGGCGGAGAGGGCCTCGACCGCGGTCCGTACGACGTTGTTGTACGGCTGCTGGGCGGTGAGGGAGACCCCGGCGGTCTGGGTGTGGAAGCGGAGCCACTGCGCCTTGTCGGTCTTGGCGCCGTAGACCTCCTTCATCCAGCGGGCCCAGATCCGGCGGGCGGCGCGGAACTTGGCGATCTCCTCGAAGAAGTCGAGGTGCGCGTCGAAGAAGAAGGAGAGGCCGGGGGCGAAGACGTCGACGTCGAGGCCGCGGGAGAGGCCGAGCTCCACGTAGCCGAAGCCGTCGGCGAGGGTGTACGCCAGCTCCTGGGCGGCCGTCGCGCCCGCCTCGCGGATGTGGTAGCCGGAGACCGAGAGCGGCTTGTACGCGGGGATGTTCGCCGCGCAGTGCTCCATCAGGTCGCCGATGAGGCGCAGATGGGGCTCGGGCTCGAAGAGCCACTCCTTCTGCGCGATGTACTCCTTGAAGATGTCGGTCTGGAGCGTGCCGTTGAGGACGCCCGGGTCGACGCCCTGGCGCTCGGCGGCGACCAGGTACATGCAGAAGACCGGGACGGCGGGCCCGGAGATCGTCATCGAGGTCGTGACGTCGCCCAGCGGGATGTCCTTGAAGAGGACCTCCATGTCGGCGGCGGAGTCGATGGCGACACCGCAGTGGCCGACCTCGCCGAGGGAGCGGGGGTCGTCCGAGTCGCGGCCCATGAGGGTGGGCATGTCGAAGGCGACGGAGAGGCCGCCGCCGCCGGCGGCCAGGATCATCTTGTAGCGCTCGTTGGTCTGCTCGGCGTTGCCGAAGCCGGCGAACTGGCGGATGGTCCAGGTCCGGCCCCGGTAGCCGGTCGGGTGGAGTCCCCGGGTGAAGGGGTACTCGCCGGGCCAGCCGATGCGCTCGAACCCCTCGTAGGTGTCGCCGGGCCGGGGCCCGTAGACCGGCTCGACGGCGTCGCCGGAGAGCGTGGTGAAGTCGGCGTCCCGCTTGCGGGCCTTGTCGTAACGGGCCTGCCAGCGTCGGCGGCCTTCCTCGATGGCGTCAGCGTCCATGCTTCAAATTTACTAGGACGTCCTAGTAAATGTCGATGGCAAACCTCCGCACATGTGTGCGGAGGTGAACGCTCAGGCGTTGGCCGGGGCCGTCTGCGCGCCGCTGACCAGCGGAAGCGTCTTGGCGACGACCTTGCGCTCGACGAAGAACGCGGCGGTCGGGATGGTGCCGGAGACCAGCACCCACAGCAGCTTGCCGAACGGCCACTTCGCCTTGGAGCCCAGATCGAAGGCGAAGATCAGGTAGATGATGTAGAGGACGCCGTGGAGCTGGGAGACCGCGAAGGTCAGGTCCTCGCCGACGCCGAAGCCGTACTTGGCGACCATGCAGGCACACAGGATGAGGAGCATGACCGCGGTCACGTACGCCATGACGCGGTAGCGGGTCAGCACGCTGGATTTCATGCCGTCGAGCGTAACGGCACGTTCCGGGCGATCTTCGCGGGGGTCAGCCCTCGTCGAAGTCGTGCGCGGCGACCCGGAGGGGGCGCAGGAGCGCGAAGATCTCGGCGCACTCCTCGGCGTCGTACGCGCCGAGCCCGAAGTCCATCTCCATCAGGTCGCGGGTCGCGGCCTCGACGACCTCGCGGCCCTTCTCGGTGATGGAGGCGAGGGTTCCGCGCCCGTCGTTGGGGTTGGGCCGCTTGTCGACCAGACCGGACTTCACGAGCCGGTCCACCGTGTTCGTCACCGACGTGGGGTGGACCATCAGCCGCTCGCCGATCTTGGACATCGGCAGCTCACCGGCCTTGGAGAAGGTGAGCAGGACCAGCGCCTCGTACCGCGCGAAGGTCAGCCCGTACGGCTTGACCACGGCGTCGACCTCCGCGAGGAGGATCTGGTGGGCGCGCATGATCGAGGTGATCGCGGCCATCGAGGGGACCGGGCCCCAGCGCTTCTGCCAGAGTTCGTCGGCTCGGGCGATGGGGTCGAAGGGGAGACTGAGCGGCTTCGGCACGCATCGACCTTACCGACTGGTCATATGCCGGTCAGCCCCGTCTCGCCTTTCGGTCGCCGCGCGGACCACCGCCCCCGGTCGCCCGCAGCTCGGCGGCGGCGGCGAGGAGGCAGAGCGTGCCGAGGACGCCGGTGCCGGCCACGACCGTGTGCACGGGCGCGAACTCGGCGGCGATCCCGGCCCCGGCCATGCCGACGCCCTGGACGGTCATCATGCCCGCGGTCATCAGGGTCATGGCCCTCCCCCGCCGCTCCTCGGGGACGGCGGCGACGAACCAGGCGTCGAGGCCGAGGGTGTACGCGCCGGTGGCGCCGGCCAGGAAGAGGGCGACGGCCGCGAGGGCGACGCCGGGCCGGGGGCCGTACAGGAGGTACGGCAGGACGCCGGTGACGGCGAGCGGCAGCACGATCCGGGAGCGGGTCGCGGCGGAGAGGAACGATCCGGCGAAGAGCTCGCCCGCGATCGTCCCGACCGGCAGGGCGCACATGAGGAGGCCGAGGGCGGCGGTGGAGACCCCGATCTCGTCGGCGTAGGGGGCGGCGAGGGCCTCGGGGACGACGGCGAAGAGCGGCGGCACCCAGAACATCAGCATCAGGGCGCGGATCCGCCGGTCGCGGAGGACCGCCCAGGTGCCGGCGAGGCCGCTCTCGGAGGCGGCCGCCCGGGCGGGGCGGCGGACGGTGCCGAGGCGAAGGAGCAGCGCGGAGGCGAGGAAGGTGGCGGCGGTGACGACGAGGGCGCCGCGCGGCGGGACGACGGTGAGCAGGACGCCGCCGGCGGCGAAGCCGGTGAGCAGCGCGCTCTGGGACACGATCCGCAGCAGCGAGCGCCCGAGGACGAAGAGGTCGCCCTCGCCGAGGATGTCGGCGAGGGTCGCCATGCGGGTGCCGTTGAAGACGGGCGAGACGACGGCGATGGCGCAGCGCAGCACGAGCAGGACGGCGACGGGGGTGACGGGCGCGGCCATGAGCGCGACGCAGCCGGCGCAGACGAGGTCGCAGACGACGAGGATCCGGCGGGGCGGGAGCCGGTCGGTGAGGCCGGCGAGGAGGGTGCCGCCGAGGAGGTACGGCAGGAACCCGAGCGCGAAGGTGAGCGAGGAGAGCAGCGGCGACCGGGTCATGTCGTAGACGAGCACGGTGAGCGCCAGCTCACTGATGACGACGCCGAGGAGCGAGAACAGATGCGCCACGAACACGAACCGGAACTCCCGCACGGCGAAGACGGCCCGGTAGCCCGGGGACGCGGTGGCGGCGGGCGCGGCCCCGGGCTCGGAAGCGGCGGGCGCCGGAGCCGCGGCGGTGGCCGTGGCGGCGGGCGCCGGAGCCGTGGCAGCGGCCGCGGGCTCGGCCTCGGCGGTGAGGGGCAGGGCGCCCGCTGCGCGGGCAGGGGCGTGCGCGGGCGCCTGTGACGGCGCCCGGGTGGTGTTCTCGGGCATGGACGCAGCGTGCCCGGCGCGGGTGCCGCGCCCTAGACTTTCGGCTCCAGACGAATGTTCCAGGGGGCTCCGTGCCGTACCACCTGCACTTCGGCGAGACCGACCCCTTGCGGATCCGGTTCGCGATCTCGCCGTTGTGGGAGACGCACTGCGCCGTGCGGGTGCTCGCGCGGCCCCGGCAGCAGGGGTACCACCTGCCGTGGCTGCGGCGGATCAAGGAGGCCGCGCGCGGGGTGGACCTGGCGCCGCTGCATCTCCTCATGCCGCTGCACGGGCACAGCCCGGACGGCCTCTACCCACCGCCGATCGGGCCCGCCGCCACCTTCGAGGAGGAGATCGCGGCCGTACGGGAGACGGACCCCGCCCTTGCCGCGGAGGACTTCGCGCGGGCGCTCGCCGAGACGCCGGGCGCCGCCTCGACCCCGGAGGGGCGGCGGATGCTCGCGGATCCCGCGGGGTCCCTGCAATGGCTCGCCGACCTCCTCGAACGCGCCTGGGAGGCGCTGATCGAGCCCGACTGGCCGCGTCTGCGCGCCCTCCTGGAGGCGGACGTGGCGTACCACTCGCGCCGGCTCGCCGACGGCGGCCTGGAACGGCTGCTGACCGAGCTGCATCCGGCGTTCGGCTGGGCGGAGGAGTCGGCCACCCTGACCGTCGACTACCACGGTGAACACGTGCGGGCCCTGGAGGGACAGGGGCTCGTCCTGATGCCGTCGGTGTTCACCTGGCCGGATGTGGTGAGCGGTTTCGATCCGCCGTGGCAGCCGACGGTCGCGTATCCGGCGCGCGGGATCGGCGCCCTGTGGACCGAGGCCCGGGACCGCACCCCCGACGCGCTGGCCCGGCTGCTCGGCCCGGTGCGGGCGAACGTCCTGTGCGCCCTGGCGGAGCCGACGGGGACGACGGCGCTCGCCCATCTCCTCGGCCGGGCGCCCTCGTCGGTCTCCGCCCATCTGACGGTGCTGCGGGACGCGGGGCTGCTGACCTCGCGCCGGTACGGCCATCAAGTGCTGTACGAGCGGACCCCGCTCGGCATCGCGCTGTCGCAGCCGGACCCGGGCTGAGCCTCAGGGCTCCAGACGGCGCCGCAGCGTGTACGTGACGGCCTTCCGTGCCATCGGGTTCAGCTCCTCGACCGCGGCCATCAGGGCGCCGAGCTGCTCCAGGGCCGTGAGCGCGGCCTCGGCGCCCGCCGGGTCGACCCCTTCGTAGAGTTCGAGCCCGACGAAGGAGGCGGCGACGGCGCGGGCGAGCCCGGCGGCGTCGGTGAACTCGGCGAGCGGGGTCCCGGCGAGGACGCGGACGAGGACCTGCTCGATCTCGGCGATCCACAGGTCGAGCCCGGCGGCGGTGGCCGGGGCGAGCCGGGGGTGGGTCTGGGCGCCGGCGAGCAGCTGCCCGAGGACGGCGACATGGCCGGCGTCCCGCTCCTCCTCGTGCATCTCGCGCCCGAAGGCGAGCAGCTCGGAGAGGCTGGACACGGAGCGCAGCCGCTCCCGGTGGCGGGCCACCCTCAGCTCGGCGCCGTGTCGGCAGGCGGCGGAGAGCAGCTCGTCGACGGAGCCGAAGTGGTAGAAGACGAGGGCCTGGTTGACCCCGGCGGTGGTCGCGATCGCGCGCGCGGAGGCCTTGGTGATGCCCTGCTCGACGAGCGTGCGCAGGGCGCCGTCGAGCAGCTTGTCGCGGGTCTCCTGGCTCCTGGCGTCCTGTGCCTTCGTCCCCGCAGCGGTCCGCCCGCTCACACCCGTACCTCCTCGCGCACCGGGCGCAGCCCCGCGCGCACCCCCCGGGAGCGTACGTCGGCGTAGGTGGCGGTGAAGGACCCGCGGTAGCCGAAGAGCGGCCCGAAGTGGCGGTTCACCACCCGGACGTCGATGCGGAAGCGGCCGGTGCGCTCGTCGAAGGACTCGCGGACCTCGGCCCGGCCGCCCACGAGCTCGGGGACGCGGACGTCGATCGGGCCCTCGCGGAAGCGGTGTTCGCCGGAGGTGATGAGGAGCGAGCCGTCGGGCTGGGCGGTCGGGTGGAGGTCGCTGGCGAGGTGCTGGTGGGTGCCGAGGTAGTCGAGGACGCAGTCCCGCTCGGGGCTGTAAACCATGGTGGCGTCGAAGCGGCGGGGGCCGCCGGGCAGCGCGAAGGTGCGGACGAAGGTGACGGTCTCCCGTCCGTACGAGTCGGTGTACGGCACGTTCTCGATGGTGAAGGGGACGTCGCGGCCGGTGCGGGGCAGCAGGATGTTCCGCAGTCCGCCGAGCGCGAGGAAGGGCTTCACGAAGGCCCGGCCGTGCCAGATGTGGTCCATGACGCCCCGGCCGACGCACAGCTCGCCGCTCGCGAGCCCGACCGAGAAGCGCCGCTGGAGCTCGGGGTGGAGCCGCTCGAACTCGGCGTCCCCCATGGCGGTGCGGAAGATCGAGGTCACGGCTGCTCCAGGGTGGCGAGGAGCCGGGGCTCCCGGTGGCGGGCGGGCGGGGTGCGCAGACAGCGCCGGGCGGCGGGGGTGCGCGAGGAGGGTGGTACGAGGACGGCGAGGGCGAGCCCGAGGACGGTGAGCGGCACGGTGGCGAGCGACACGAGTCCGAGCGGCAGGGCTCCGACGGTCCACGGCAGTGCCACGAGCAGGATCCGGGCGGCGAGTTCGAGGAGCCAGCGGTTCCGGGAGCGCTCGGGGGTGATCCCGTACTCGCACCAGAGCCGCAGCCGGTCGAAGGACCAGGCGGTGGCCCAGCCCATGAGGGGCCGGAACAGGAGCCGGTCGGCGAGCTTCCCGGGGCGGCCCCAGCGGGGCCGGTAGTCGTAGCCGGTGAGGAAGCGGATCCCCTCCGGGGTGGGCACGTACCTCCAGTACCCGCTGCCCTCGGCGAGGAGCGAGAGCGGGTGCGGCGAGGCGAACCGGAGGGCGGAGACCCGGTCGCCGCCGGCCCGGTGGCGCTCCCCCGCGGAGACACCGGTGCCGGCGACGGCCAGGAAAGGCAGGACGCGGGTCGCGTAGCGGAAGTGCTGGGGCTCGCCCTCGGCGCGCGGGAGGTAGGAGATCTCCGTGAACCGCAGGTCCCACCGCTGATGGCGGTCGGGCTCCTGGGTGCGTTCCCAGAGCGTCTCCAGATCCGCGTGCACGCGCGTCTCGATGTAGAGACCCATGGCTCTTCCCCCAGCTCAACCAGCATTTTGAGCGACTGCTCAAAACTGCCTCGGGAGGAAGGTAGCCGATTTTGAGCACTCGCTCAACCGGCGGGAAAGAGAGAAGCCCCCGGTCCTGGATCAGGACCGGGGGCTTCTCGGGTACGGCGGGGGGTCAGGCGCCGAGGTGGCGCTCCACCGTCTCGACCTTGGCGGTCAGGCCGTCCGTCACGCCCGGACGGATGTCGGCCTTCATCACCACGGAGACGCGCGGCGCACGGGCCTCGACGGCGGCGACGGCGCGCTTCACGACGTCCATGACCTCGTCCCACTCGCCCTCGATCGAGGTGAACATGGCATCGGTCTGGTTCGGGAGTCCGGACTCACGGACCACTCGGACCGCGTCGGCGACGTACTCGCCGACCTCCTCCCCCACGCCGAGGGGGGTCACGGAGAACGCGACGATCATGCCTTCACCGCTTCCTGAGCAGCGCGGGAGGCGATGACCGCGTCCTCGGCCTCGCGCTTCAGCTTCCGCTCGGCGTAGAAGCCGCCCAGGGGCAGCACCGAGAGGACGAAGTAGAGCGCGGCGGTGCCGAAGCTCCACTTGGTCTTGTTCCAGGCGTCCAGCCAGAAGAGGACGTACAGGATGAAGAGGATGCCGTGGATCGCGCCCATGACCGGCACCGCGTTGAAGTCCGTCGTCCGCTTGAGCACCGAGCAGACCAGCAGGAGCAGGAACGACACGGCCTCCGGCGCGGAGACGAGCCGGAGCCGGTGGAGGGAGGAAGCGGTCTTGATGTCCACGGAGGGGGTCACCTTCGTTCGATCTTGTGAACGGATGCACAAGGGCCCGTCCATTGTGCACGGCGACTTTGCTGTCTCTTTATCCGGGGGCCCAGTACCTTCCTGGGGTGGCAACGTTCCGACTCCAAGGCAGCAAAGTGCTCGCCGTCTCCATGACCGGTGACGCCGTCAAGGCGAAGAACGGCTCGATGGTCGCCTACGACGGCCAGATGGCGTTCAAGAAGATGAGCGGCGGCGGTGAGGGCCTGCGCGGCATGGTGACCCGCCGGCTCACGGGTGAGCAGATGGAGGTGATGGAGGTACGCGGCCAGGGGACCTGCTGGTTCGCCGACCGCGCCTCCGAGATCAATCTCGTCTCGCTGCACGGCGACAAGCTCTGGGTGGAGGCGAGCAATCTGCTCTGCACCGACGCGGGCCTGCGCACCGGCACGACCTTCACGGGTCTGCGCGGCGGCGCCACCGGCAACGGGCTCTTCACCACGACCGTCGAGGGCACGGGCCAGGCGGCGATCATGTCGGACGGTCCTGCGGTGGTGCTGCGGGTGACCCCGCAGTACCCGCTCCAGGTCGACCCCGGCGCGTACATCGCCCACCAGGGCAACCTCCAGCAGCACTTCCAGTCCGGGGTGACCTTCCGCACCCTCATGGGCGAGGGCGGCGGCGAGGCCTTCCAGATCCGCTTCGAGGGCGACGGGCTCGTCTACGTCCAGCCGAGCGAGCGGAACACGATCGGGGGTGACGTCTGATGCCGTTCCGCGAGATCAACTCGAAGATGGTCGAGGCGACCGTCATTCCCGGGCAGCGGATGTTCAGTCAGCGCGGCGCGATGCTCGCGTACCGCGGTGACGTCAGTTTCACGCCGAACATGGCGGGCGGCCAGGGCGGCCTGATGTCGATGATCGGCCGCCGGGTGGCCGGCGAGGCGACCCCGCTGATGACCGTCGAGGGCAACGGCACGGTGATGTTCGGGCACGGCGGCCACCACATCCAGGTGATCGCCCTGACGGGCGACACCCTGTACGTGGAGGCGGACCGGCTGCTCGCCTTCGACGGCACCCTGGAGCAGGGCACGATGTTCATGGGCTCGCAGGGCGGGGTCATGGGCATGGTCCGCGGCCAGGTGACCGGTCAGGGCCTCTTCACGACGACCCTGAAGGGCCACGGCTCGGTGGCCGTCATGGCGCACGGCGGTGTCATCGAGCTGCCGATCACCCCGGGCCGCCCGGTCCACGTCGACCCGCAGGCGTACGTGGCGCACCACGGCGACGTGCGGAACAAGCTCTCCACGGCGCTGGGCTGGCGCGACATGGTGGGGCGCGGCTCGGGCGAGGCGTTCCAGCTGGAGCTGAGCGGCAGCGGCGCGGTGTACGTCCAGGCCTCGGAGGAGAAGCTGTGAGCACCCCTGTCATCCACGACCCGCACTCCCTGCCGTCGGACGACAACGTCAACCCGTACACCTTCTGCGTGGAGCTCAAGGGCTCCCAGTGGTTCCTGCAGAAGGGGAAGATGATCGCCTACTACGGGCGGATCGAGTTCAACGGCATCGGGCACGGGCGGCTCGACCGGCTGGTGCGGACGTCCTTCCACTCGCCGCTGCACGCGAGCGACTGGGTGGTCGCGGAGGGCAGCGGGAAGATGCTGCTCGCGGACCGGGCCTTCGACGTGAACTCGTACGACCTGGACGAGGGCAATCTGACGATCCGCTCGGGGAACCTGCTGGCCTACCAGCCGACGCTCGCGCTGAAGCAGTCGATCGTGCCGGGCTTCGTGACGCTGATCGGCACGGGCAAGTTCGTGGCGGCGTCGAACGGTCCGGTGGTGTTCATGGAGCCGCCGATGCGGGTGGACCCGCAGGCGCTCGTCGGCTGGGCCGACTGCCCCTCGCCCTGTCACCATTACGACCACGGCTACATGACGGGCGTGATGGGCGGCGTCCGCGCGCTGACGGGGATCGGCGGCACCTCGGGCGAGGAGCACCAGTTCGAGTTCGTCGGCGCGGGGACGGTGCTGCTCCAGTCGACGGAGCTGCTGATGGCGGAGCGGGAGATCGGCGCGCCGCCGGCGCAGGCGGGTGTTCCGGGCGGTCACGGGGTGCCGGGTTCCGGCCAGGGGGCGCTCGGTTCGGTACCGCGTCTTCCCGGCCAGCTCGGTGACCTCCAGCGTCGCTTCGGCCTGTAGCCGGTAGTCTGCGGAGTGTGACGTCCTCGAACGTCTGCCCCGGTGCCTGGCACCCTGGAGGCCAGGACACCCCGATGCGGTGCGCGGCGTCACACTCCCCGACTTCGTCAAGTATTCAACTTCTTAGGTAGAATCCATATATGGAGACCGAGACGGCCACCCCCTGGCTCACCGACGGCGAGCAGTGCGCCTGGCGCACGTTCCTGGACGTCCAGAGAATGCTGACGTACCAGCTGGAGCGGGACCTCCAGCCCTTCGGCCTGACGATGAACGACTACGAGATCCTGGTGAACCTCTCGGAGTCGGCGGACCGGCGGCTGCGCATGAGCGACCTCGCCGCGGCCACCCTCCAGTCGAAGAGCAGGCTCTCCCACCAGATCACCCGCATGGAGAACGCCGGTCTCGTACGCCGCGAGAACTGCGAGTCCGACCGGCGCGGGCTCTACGCCGTCCTGACCGACGACGGCATGGAGACCATGCGCAAGGTCGCCCCGCACCACGTCGAGTCGGTGCGCAGGCACTTCATCGACCAGCTCAGCGGCGAGGCCCTCGGCGACCTCCACGAGTCCCTCAAGCCGATCGCCGAACAGCTCCGCGGCCGCCGCGGCAAGCCGTGACCTGACATAAACGCGCAGGGCCCCTCCGGTCGACCGGAGGGGCCTGCGCGCACGTGCCGGAGCTAGTTTCCGGTCAGGCTCGCGACCAGCTCGTCGGAGGCCGCGTACGGGTCGAGGGCGCCCGCCGTGATCCGCTCGGCGAGGGCGTCAAGCCGCCGGTCGCCGTGCAGGTCGCCGATGCGCTCGCGCAGGGCGGTGACCGCGATGGTCTCCACCTCGCGCGCCGCACGGGCCCGGCGGCGCTCCGCCAGCACCCCGTGCTCCTCCATCCAGGCGCGGTGCTTCTCCAGCGCCTCCACGACCTCGTCGATGCCCTCGCCGCGCGCCGCGACCGTCTTGACGATCGGCGGCCGCCAGTCGCCCGCGGCCCGCGCCTCGCCGAGGCCCAGCATGTGGTTGAGCTCCCGGGCGGTGGCGTCCGCGCCGTCCCGGTCGGCCTTGTTCACCACGTACACGTCGCCGATCTCCAGGATGCCCGCCTTCGCGGCCTGGATCCCGTCGCCCATGCCCGGCGCCAGGAGCACCACCGAGGTGTCGGCCTGCGAGGCGATCTCCACCTCGGACTGCCCGACGCCGACGGTCTCCACCAGGATCACCTCGCAGCCGGCCGCGTCCAGGACGCGGATGGCCTGCGGGGCGGACCAGGCGAGCCCGCCCAGATGGCCACGGGTGGCCATGGAACGGATGTAGACGCCCGGGTCGGAGGCGTGCTCCGACATCCGGACCCGGTCGCCCAGGAGCGCTCCCCCGCTGAACGGCGAGGACGGGTCGACGGCGAGCACGCCGACCCGCTTGCCCGCCCGGCGGTACGCGGAGACCAGCGCGGACGTCGACGTGGACTTGCCCACGCCCGGCGAGCCCGTCAGGCCCACCACGTACGCGCCGCCGGTGAGCGGCGCAAGCGCCGCCATCACCTCGCGCAGCTGCGGGGACGCCCCCTCCACGAGCGAGATCAGCCGGGCCACGGCCCGCGGCCTGCCCTCCCGTGCCTGGGCGACGAGTTCGGGGACGTCCACCATGTGCGCTGCTCCTTGACCGAAGGACTTACTTGCCGGAGACCTTGACGATGAGCGCGTCGCCCTGGCCGCCGCCGCCGCACAGGGCCGCCGCGCCGACGCCGCCGCCGCGCCGCTTGAGCTCCAGGGCCAGGTGCAGCACCAGGCGGGCGCCCGACATGCCGATCGGGTGGCCGAGCGCGATGGCGCCACCGTTGACGTTCACCTTTTCGGGGGTGACGCCGAGGTCCTTCATGGACTGGTGCGAGACGGCGGCGAAGGCCTCGTTGATCTCGATCAGGTCGAGGTCGGAGACCTCCAGGCCCTCCTTCTTGAGGGCGTGCAGGATCGCGTTGGACGGCTGCGACTGGAGCGAGTTGTCCGGGCCGGCCACGTTGCCGTGGGCGCCGATCTCGGCGATCCACTCCAGGCCCAGCTCCTCCGCCTTGGCCTTGCTCATCACGACCACGGCGGCGGCGCCGTCGGAGATCTGCGAGGCGGTGCCGGCGGTGATGGTGCCGTCCTTGGCGAAGGCCGGGCGGAGCTTGCCGAGGGACTCGACGGTGGTCTCCGCGCGGATGCCCTCGTCCTTGGCGAAGACGACCGGCTCGCCCTTGCGCTGCGGGATCTCGACCGGGGTGATCTCGGCCTCGAAGATGCCGTTCTTCTGGGCGGCGGCGGCGCGCTGGTGCGAGAGGGCGGCGAGCTCGTCCTGCACCTCGCGGCCGATGCCGAGGCGGGTGTTGTGCTTCTCCGTGGACTCGCCCATGGCGATGCCCTCGAAGGAGTCGGTGAGGCCGTCGTACGCCATGGCATCGAGCATCTCGATGGCGCCGTACTTGAAGCCCTCGCGGGACTTCGGCAGCAGGTGCGGGGCGTTCGTCATGGACTCCTGGCCGCCGGCGACGACCACGTCGAACTCACCCGCGCGGATCAGCTGGTCGGCGAGCGCGATGGCGTCCAGACCCGACAGACACACCTTGTTGATGGTGAGCGCGGGCACGCTCATCGGGATGCCGGCCTTCACGGCGGCCTGGCGGGCGGGGATCTGACCGGCGCCCGCCTGGAGCACCTGGCCCATGATCACGTACTGCACCTGGTCGCCGCCGATGCCGGCCCGGTCCAGGGCGGCCTTGATGGCGAAGCCGCCGAGGTCGGCGCCCGAGAAGGACTTGAGCGAGCCGAGCAGGCGACCCATGGGCGTGCGGGCGCCCGCGACGATCACTGAGGTGGTACCGGTCGTTCCAGACATGAGGCACGGCCCCTTGGGATGAGGAGTGAACGAGGGTTTACCGCCAATGTACTGAGCGGTGCGGCGCCGGGTCACCGGCCCGATGGTGTGATCGCGCGCACGTTGCGTAACCACCGTTCCGGCGGTGCACTGGATCCATGCTGACGCGTATCGACCACATCGGGATCGCCTGTTTCGACCTGGCTAAAACTGTCGAGTTCTACCGTGCCACGTACGGCTTCGAGGTCTTCCACTCCGAGGTCAACGAGGAGCAGGGCGTCCGCGAGGCCATGCTCAGGATCAACGCCACGGACGACGGCGGGGCCTCCTACCTCCAGCTCCTGGAGCCGACCCGGGAGGACTCGGCGGTGGGCAAGTGGCTCGCCAAGAACGGCGAGGGCGTGCACCACATCGCCTTCGGCACGGCGGACGTCGACGGCGACGCCGCCGCCATCCGCGAGAAGGGCGTACGGGTCCTCTACGACGAGCCGCGGATCGGCTCCATGGGCTCCCGGATCACCTTCCTCCACCCCAAGGACTGCCACGGCGTCCTCACGGAACTGGTCACCTCGGCCAAGCCGTCGGCTGACCACTCCTCAGCGGAGCACTGACCTCCGGATTCCTGGCCCGGTAGAGTGGGCGGCTCCGGGCCGGGGCCGGTCGGGGCCGCTCCGTGCGGCACCGAAGTCGGGATGTCGGGGTCGTCCGATCTGCCACGATTCCCCGGGGGTCCGTCCTCGGCCGTGAGGGCGTGCTCGTAGGAGTTGCGACCAGGGTTGGGGTCTCCCCTGCTCGAAGAGCTTCGGGGAAGGATGGGACCGCGCAGTGCGGGGCTACGAACGCCAGGAGAGCCACCGAGCTGAAGACGACCATCTCGCCAGGTTCGAAGCCGAGATGGACCGGCTGAAGACCGAACGCGAGAAGGCCGTCCAGCATGCCGAGGACCTGGGTTACCAGGTCGAGGTCTTGCGCGCCAAGCTCCACGAGGCGCGCCGCACCATCGCTTCCCGGCCGGCGTACGACAGCGCCGACATCGGATACCAGGCCGAGCAGTTGCTGCGGAACGCGCAGGCGCAGGCCGAGCAGCTCCGCCAGGACGCCGAGCGCGAGCTGCGCGAGGCCCGCGCCCAGACCCAGCGCATCCTCCAGGAGCACGCCGAGCACCAGGCCCGGCTCCAGGCCGAGCTGCACAACGAGGCCGTCCAGCGCCGCCAGCAGCTCGACCAGGAGCTGAACGAGCGCCGCCAGACCGTCGAGGCGCACGTCAACGAGAACGTCGCCTGGGCCGAACAGCTGCGCGCGCGCACCGAGTCCCAGGCCCGCCGCCTGATGGAGGAGTCCCGCGCGGAGGCCGAGCAGTCCCTCGCCACCGCCCGCGCCGAGGCCACCCGGCTCGCCGAGGAGACCAGCCGCCGCGTCGGCGCCGAGGCCGAGTCCGCCCGTGCCGAGGCCGAAGCGATTCTGCTGCGCGCCCGCAAGGACGCCGAGCGGCTCCTGAGCGCCGCCTCCAGCCAGGCCCAGGAGGCCACCAGCCACGCCGAGCAGCTCCGCTCGACCACCGCCGCCGAGACCGACCAGGCCCGCCGCCAGGCCACCGAGCTCTCCCGCGCCGCCGAGCAGCGCATGCAGGAGGCCGAGGAGAAGCTCCGGCTCGCCCGCGCCGAGGCCGAGAAGGCCCTCACCGAGGCCAAGGAGACCGCCGCCAAGCAGCTGGCCTCCGCCGAGTCGGTCAACGAGCAGCGCACCCGCACCGCCAAGACCGAGATCGCCCGCCTCGTCGGCGAGGCCACCAAGGAGGCCGAGGCCCTCAAGACCGAGGCCGAGGAGAAGCTCCGCGAGGCGACCGCCCAGGCGGAGAAGCTCGTCACCGAGGCCTCCGAGAAGGCCGTCACGGCCGCCGCCGAGGACTCCGCCGCCGCCCTCGCCAAGGCCGCCCGCAGCGCCGAGGAGATGCTCACCAAGGCCTCCGAGGACGCCCGGGAGACCACCCGCAAGGCCGCCGAGGAGGCCGAGCGGGTCCGCCGCGAGGCCGAGACCGAGGCGGACCGGCTGCGCGCCGAGGCCGGGGAGCAGGCCGACGAACTGCTCGGCTCGGCCAAGGACGACACCAAGGAGTACCGCGCCAAGACGGTCGAGCTCCAGGAGGAGGCCCGCCGGCTGCGCGGCGAGGCCGAGGCGCTGCGCGCCGAGGCCGTCGACGAGGGCGAGCGGATCCGCTCCGAGGCCCGCCGCGAGGCCCTCCAGCAGATCGAGGAGGCGGCGAAGACCGCCGAGGAGCTCCTCACCAAGGCCCGTACGGACGCCGAGGAGCAGCGCTCCAAGGCCGGCGCCGAGAGCGAGCGGGTCAAGTCGGAGGCGATGGAGCGCGCCCAGACGCTCCGCACCCAGGCCGAGGAGACCCTGGAGCGCACCCGCGCCGAGGCCGAGCGGCTGCGCGCCGAGGCCGAGGAGCAGGCCGACGCGGTGCGGACCGCGGCCGAGGAGGCCGCCGCCGGGCTGCGCGCGGACGCCGAGCGGGCCGCCGAGGCGCGCCGCGCGGAGGCCGCCGAGGAGCTGACCCGGCTGCACACCGACGCCGAGGCGAAGGTCGCGGCCGCCGGCGAGGAGCTCACCGACGCGCGGGCCGAGGGCGAGCGGATCCGGCGCGAGGCCGCCGAGGAGACGGAGCGGCTGCGGACCGAGGCCGCCGAGCGGATCCGTACGCTGCAGGAGCAGGCCGAGCAGGAGGCCGAGCGGCTGCGTGCCGAGGCCTCGGCGGACGCGTCCACCACGCGTACCGAGGCCGAGTCCGCGGCGGTACGGCTGCGCACGGAGGCGTCCGAGGAGGCCGAGCGGCTGAAGTCGGAGGCCCAGGAGGCCGCCGACCGGATGCGGGCCGAGGCCGGCGCCGCCGCCGAGCGGGTGGCCGCCGAGGCCGCCGAGGCGCTTGCCGCCGCGCAGGAGGAGGCCGTCCGGCGCCGCCGGGAGGCCGAGGAGACCCTGGAGTCGGCCCGCTCCGAGGCCGGCCGGGAGCGCGAGCACGCCCGGGAGCAGTCCGAGGAGCTCCTCGCGGCCGCCCGCAAGCGGGTCGAGGACGCGCAGGCCGAGGCGCAGCGCCTGGTCGAGGAGGCGGACGCGCGGGCGACCGAGATGGTCACCACGGCCTCGCGGGCCGCCCAGGAGGTGCGGGACTCGGTGGCCGGTCTGCGCGAGCAGGCCGAGGAGGAGATCGCCGGGCTGCGCTCCGCCGCCGAGCACGCGGCCGAGCGGACGAAGACCGAGGCGCAGGAGGAGGCGGACCGGGTCCGCTCCGACGCGTACGAGGAGCGTGAGCGGGCGAGCGAGGACGCCGCCGCCACGCGGGCGCGTGCCCAGGAGGAGTCGGAGGCCGCGAAGGCGCTGGCGGAGCGGACGGTCACGGACGCGCTCGCCGAGGCGGAGCGGCTGCGGGCGGACACCGCCGAGTACGCCCAGCGGGTACGGACCGAGGCGACGGACTCGCTGGCCGCCGCCGAGCAGGACGCGGCCCGCACGCGGGCGGACGCCCGGGAGGACGCGAACCGGATCCGTTCGGAGGCCGCCGAGCGCGCCGAGACGACGGTCGGCGAGGCGCGTGCCGAGGCCGAGCGGATCGGTGCCGAGGCGGAGCAGGTCCTGGACGAGGCCCGCAAGGCCGCGGACAAGCGGCGCGCGGACGCCGCCGAGCAGGCCGACACCCTCGTCGGCGAGGCGACCGCCGAGGCCGAGCGGCTCACCGCCGAGGCCGCCGCGCTGCGTGCGGAGGCCGAGCAGGTCAAG
>NZ_JBSHDU010000013.1:83709-134660 GCF_053616475.1 Streptomyces sp. NPDC055815
GGCCGACGGCGAGGCCCAGGCCGAGGCGCTGCGCGCGGAGGCCCGCGCCGAGGGCGAGCAGGTCCTCGACGAGGCCCGCAAGGCCGCCGACAAGCGCCGTACCGACGCCGCCGAGCAGGCCGACACCCTCATCGGCGAGGCCACCGCCGAGGCCGAGCGGCTCACCGCCGAGGCGGTCGAGCTCATGGAGACGGCGGAGCAGGACGCCGCGCGCCTGCGGACCGAGGCCGAGCAGGTCAAGGCCGACGGCGAGGCCCAGGCCGAGGCGCTGCGCGCGGAGGCCCGCGCCGAGGGCGAGCAGGTCCTCGACGAGGCCCGCAAGGCCGCCGACAAGCGGCGCGCGGACGCGGCCGAACAGGCCGACACCCTCATCGGCGAGGCCACCGCCGAGGCCGAGCGGATCGCGGCCGAGGCCGCCGAGCTGCGCGAGACGACCGAGCAGGACGCCGCGCGTCTCCGGACCGAGGCCGAGCAGGTCAAGGCCGACGGCGAGGCGCACGCGCAGGCCCTGCGCAATGCCGCGCTCGCCGATGCCGACCAGATCCTCGACGAGGCCCGCAAGGCCGCCGACAAGCGACGTACCGACGCCGCCGAGCAGGCCGACACGCTCGTCGGCGAGGCGACCGCCGAGGCCGAGCGGATCGTGAACGAGGCGGCCGAGCTGGCCGATTCGGTCGGCGCGGACGCCCGCGCCGAGGCCGGCCGTACGGTCGCCGCCGCCGCGGAGGAGGCCGAGCGGCTGCGCGCCGAGGGCGCCGAGGCGATCGCCGAGGCCCTGCGGGACGCCGAGCGGATCCGTACCGAGTCGGAGCGGGTCAAGGCCGACGCCGCCGCGGCGGGCGAGCAGATGCGCGCGGAGGCCCGCGCGGAGGCCGACCGGACCCTCGACGAGGCCCGCGAGGCCGGGGCGCGGAAGCGTTCGGACGCGGCCGAGCAGGCCGACCAGCTCGTCGCCAAGGCCCAGGAGGAGGCGCTGCGCGCCACCACGGAGGCCGAGTCGCAGGCGGACACGATGGTCGGCGCGGCCCGCAAGGAGGCCGAGCGGATCGTCGCCGAGGCGACCGTCGAGGGCAACTCGCTGGTGGAGCAGGCCCGTACGGACGCGGACGAGCTCCTGGTCGGGGCGCGCAGCGACGCGACCGCCATAAGGGAGCGGGCCGGGGAGCTGCGAGGCCGGATCGAGGGCGAGATCGAGGAGCTGCACGAGCGGGCGCGGCGCGAGTCGGCCGAGCAGATGAAGACGGCCGGCGAGCGCGTCGACAAGCTGGTGAAGGCGGCCGAGGAGCAGCGCGCCGAGGCGGAGGAGAAGGCGAAGGAGCTGGTCTCCGAGGCGAGTTCGGAGGCGAGCAAGGTCCGCATCGCCGCGGTCCGCAAGGCGGACGGGCTCCTGAAGGAGGCCGAGCAGAAGAAGGCCTCGCTGATCGCGGAGGCCGAGGCCATCAAGGCGGAGGCCGAGCGGATCCGTGCGGAGGCCGCGGCCGAGGCCGAGAAGACCGTCGCGGAGGGACAGCGCGAGCTGGAGACCCTGACGCGGCGCCGCAAGGACATCAATGCCGAGATCTCCCGTGTCCAGGACGTCCTGGAGGCGTTGGAGTCTTTCGAGACGCCGTCCGCCGGAAAGGACGGGGTCAAGGCGGGTGCGTCGTCGGGGTCCACTCGTACGGGTGGCAAGTCCCAGGACGGCTAGCCACTCAAAAGGCTGGACATTCTCCAGATCAAACGGGCATACGCTCGATGACACGCCGCTTCGGCCCCTAGGATTCCCTCTAACACCTCACCGGTCTCATTCGACAGGAACCCCATGAGCGACACTTCCTCCCCCTTCGGCTTCGAGCTCGTGCGGCGCGGTTACGACCGCGGTCAGGTGGACGACCGCATTACCAAGCTCGTGGCCGACCGCGACAGCGCCCTGTCCCGCATCACCTCCCTGGAGAAGCGCATCGAGGAACTCCACCTCGAGACGCAGAACGCCCAGGCGCAGGTCACCGACGCGGAGCCGTCGTACGCCGGTCTCGGCGCCCGCGTCGAGAAGATCCTGCGGCTCGCCGAGGAGGAGGCGAAGGACCTGCGTGAGGAGGCCCGTCGCGCCGCCGAGCAGCACCGCGAGCTGGCCGAGTCGGCCGCCCAGCAGGTGCGCAACGACGCGGAGTCCTTCGCGGCCGAGCGCAAGGCGAAGGCCGAGGACGAGGGCGTCCGGATCGTCGAGAAGGCGCAGGGCGAGGCCAACTCGCTGCGTGCCGAGGCGCAGAAGGACGCGCAGTCGAAGCGTGAGGAGGCGGACGCCCTCTTCGAGGAGACCCGTGCCAAGGCCGCCCAGGCCGCCGCGGACTTCGAGACGAACCTGGCGAAGCGCCGCGAGCAGTCGGAGCGGGACCTGGCCTCGCGTCAGGCCAAGGCCGAGAAGCGCCTCGCGGAGATCGAGCACCGCGCCGAGCAGCTCCGCCTGGAGGCCGAGAAGCTGCGTACGGACGCGGAGCGCCGGGCCCGTCAGACGGTGGAGACCGCGCAGCGCCAGGCCGAGGACATCGTGGCCGACGCGAACGCCAAGGCCGACCGGATCCGTTCGGAATCGGAGCGCGAGCTCGCGGCGCTGACGAACCGCCGCGACTCGATCAACGCGCAGCTGACCAACGTCCGCGAGATGCTGGCGACGCTGACCGGTGCCGCGGTGGCGGCGGCCGGCTCCCCGATCGACGACGAGCGCACGGCCGGCGTCCCGGCCCAGCAGTCCCGGTAAGCAACAGGCCCGGGCCCGGTAGGCACCTGGCGCAAAAGACCCTCCGTCATTCCGGTGGCGGGGGGTTTTGCGTACCCGTAGGTTGGTGCGCATGATCGAGCTTGAGGGCCTGACGAAGAGGTACGGGACGAAGACGGCGGTCGACCATCTCTCCTTCCAGGTCCGCCCCGGCGTGGTCACCGGCTTCCTCGGGCCGAACGGGGCGGGCAAGTCGACGACGATGCGGATGATGCTCGACCTGGACAACCCGACGAGCGGGACGGTCCGGATCGACGGCAAGCACTACCGGGACCTGGCCGAGCCGCTGAAGTACATCGGGGCGCTGCTCGACGCCAAGGCGATGCACGGCGGCCGGTCCGCGTACAACAACCTGCTGTGTCTGGCGCAGTCCAACCGCATCCCGGCGAGCCGGGTGGGCGAGGTGCTCGACCTGGTGGGTCTGACGCCGGTCGCGAAGAAGAAGTCGAAGGGTTTCTCCCTCGGCATGGGGCAGCGTCTCGGCATCGCGTCCGCGCTCCTCGGTGATCCCGAGATCCTGATGTTCGACGAACCCGTCAATGGTCTGGACCCCGAGGGAATTCACTGGATCCGCAATCTGATGAAGGCGTTGGCGGCCGAGGGCCGGACGATCTTCGTTTCCAGTCATCTGATGAGTGAAATGGCGCTGACGGCCGATCATCTGATCGTGATCGGGCAGGGAAAGCTGCTGGCCGACACGTCGATGGCGGATTTCATCCAGCAGAATTCCCGGAGTTATGTGCGGATGCGCTCTCCGCAGCAGGAACGGCTGCGGGACGTGCTCCACGCCAACGGTCTTGTCGTGATCGAGGCGGGCAACGGGACCCTTGAGGTGGACGGGGCGACGACCGAGAAGCTGGGCGAGCTGGCGGCGGAGAACGGGCTGGTGCTGCACGAGCTGAGCGCCCAGCGCGCCTCCCTGGAAGAAGCGTTCATGCAGATGACGGCCGGCGCGGTGGAGTACCACGCGCACGGCACCGACGTACACAGCGGCGCCGCGGCGCCCGGCCCCCGGTGGGGCACGAACTCCGAGGGAGCCTGAACGATGGCAGCGGCATCCGCGGTCCTCCAGTCCGAGTGGACCAAGATCCGGACGGTGTCGTCGACCGTCTGGACCCTCGCGAGCGCCCTGTTCGTCACGGTGGCGATGGGCGCGACCCTGTGCGCGGTCCTGGGGGCCCAGTTCGACGATCTCAAGCCCGTCGAGCAGGCCACCTTCGACCCGACCTTCCTCAGCTTCGCCGGGATGACCCTCGGCCAGCTGGCCATGGTGGTCTTTGGCGTCCTGGTGGTCGGCACCGAGTACTCCTCGGGCATGATCCGCACCTCGCTGGCCGCGGTGCCGCAGCGGGCCACCTTCATCTTCTCCAAGATCGCGGTGGCCGGCGGGCTCGCCCTGATCGTGGGCCTGGTCACGAGCTTCCTCTCCTTCTTCCTCGGCCAGGCGCTCCTCGGCGAGCACCGCACGACGCTCGGCGCGGACAACGTGCTGCGCGCGGTGGTCGGCGCCGGCCTCTACATGGCCCTGATCGCGATCTTCTCGATGGGCGTGACGACCATGCTGCGCTCCTCGATGCTGTCGCTCGGCATCCTGGTGCCGTTCTTCTTCCTCATCTCGCAGATCCTGGCGGCGGTACCCAAGGCCAAGGAGGTGGCCCGCTACTTCCCCGACCAGGCCGGCTCCAAGATCATGCAGGTGGTGCCGGACGCGATGGGCCAGGAGAAGGCGCCGTACGGCCCCTGGGGCGGGCTCGGGATCATGCTGCTCTGGGTGGTGGCCGCGCTGCTCGGCGGCTACCTGGTGATCAAGAAGCGCGACGCCTGACCCATCCCCGTACGGAAGGATCACGGTTCCGCTTCGGCGGAACCGTCAACGGCTGGATAAGCTCCTAGCTCATACGGGGGGCTCCGGCCGACGGCCGCCACGCCCCGACATGGATGCGAACCGACCTGTCGATGGGGCTGGAGAATGATCGAGGCAGTCGGCCTGACGAAGCGCTACGGCGCCAAGACGGCCGTGTACAACCTTTCCTTCCAGGTGAGGCCCGGTGTCGTCACCGGGTTCCTGGGACCCAACGGCTCCGGCAAGTCGACGACCATGCGCATGATCCTGGGTCTCGACCGGCCCACCGCGGGTCACGTCACGATCGGCGGCCACCCGTTCCGGCAGCTGCCGAACGCGCCCCGGCAGGTCGGCGCGCTCCTCGACGCCAAGGCCGTGCACGGCGGCCGCAGCGCGCGCAGCCATCTGCTGTCGCTCGCCCAGCTCGCCGGCATCCCGGCGCAGCGGGTCGACGAGGTGCTCGGCGTGGTCGGCCTCCAGGACGTCGCCAGGCGGCGCTCGAAGGGCTTCTCGCTCGGCATGGGCCAGCGGCTCGGCATCGCGGCGGCCCTCCTCGGCGACCCGCAGGTGCTGCTCTTCGACGAGCCCGTCAACGGTCTGGACCCCGAGGGCATCCTCTGGGTGCGGAACCTGATGAAGAAGCTGGCCGCCGAGGGCCGCACGGTCTTCGTCTCCAGCCACCTCATGAGCGAGATGGCGCTGACGGCCGACCACCTGATCGTGATCGGCCGGGGGCAGCTGCTCGCGGACATGAGCGTCACGGACTTCATCTCGGCGAACTCCGCCGACTTCGCCCGGGTGCGGACCCCGGGCACCGAGCCGGCCCAGCGGGAGAAGCTGAGCTCGGTGCTCATCGAGGCCGGCGGCCAGGTGCTGTCCGAGCCGGACGGCGCGCTGCGGGTCACGGGCCTGCCGCTGCCCCGGATCAGCGACCTGGCGCACGGTGCGGACGTACGGCTCTGGGAGCTGTCCCCGCACCAGGCCTCTCTGGAGGAGGCGTACATGCGGCTGACGCAGGGCGCCGTGGACTACCGCTCCACCGACGACCGCCTCGCCCACCTCCAGCCGCCGGTCCAGCCCGGACAGCCGGGGTACGGGATGCCGCCGCAGCCGCAGGTCCAGGACGTGCCGCAGCAGGGCTGGTACGCCCCGCCGCCGCCCGGACAGAACCCGTACGGGACTCCGCAGGCTCCGGCGCCGGGCCCGTACGCCGCACCGCCCGTCCCGCAGGCCGCGCCCGGTCCGTACGCCGCGCCGCAGGCCCCCGCGCCCGGCCCGTACGCCGCGCCCGCCGCCCCGCAGGCCCCCGCGCCGGGTCCGTACGCCCCTCCGGCCGCTTCGCAGCCGAGCGACACCCCGAAGGACGCCCGATGACCGCCCCCGCTCCCCACCACACCCCGGCGCAGCAGGCCTACGTCTCCCCCATCCCGGTCCGCGCCGCGCACCTCGGTGACGCGCTCGCCTCCGAGTGGACGAAGATCCGCTCGGTGCGATCGACGATGTGGACGCTGGGGGTGATGATCCTGCTGATGATCGGCATCGGGATCGGTGTCGCCGCCATCGCCTCCGCCTCCGAGGCCCCGATGGGCGAGGAGACCGCGCTGTCCTTCGGCTTCTTCGGGATGCTGCCGGCGTCGATCTGCGTGATCACGCTCGGCGTCCTGACCATCGCCTCCGAGTACGGCACGGGCATGATCCGTACGACCCTGACGGCCTGCCCGAGCCGGGGCCGGGTGCTCACGGCGAAGGCGATCGTCTTCTTCCTGCTGGTCTTCTCGCTCGCCACGGTGATCACGGCGCTGGTCGCGGCGGTCCAGGTCGCCATGGTGGACGCGGCGGAGCCGACGGCCGGGGAATGGGTGCGGTCGACGGTGGGAGCGGCCGCCTACCTGGCGACGCTCGGGCTGCTCTCGATGGCGGTCGGCACGCTCATCCGGCACTCGGCGGGCGCGATCACCATGATGATCGGTCTGCTGCTGCTGCCGCTCGTGGCCGCCATGTTCATGTTCTCCGAGGCGCTGAACTCGGTGCGGGAGTTCCTGCTGACCTACGCGATCCCCTCGCAGATGATCGTGCTCTACAGCACCCACCCGCCGTTCGGCGAGGACGGCCCCTCGGGCTGGGAGCCGCTCTTCATCCTGCTCGGCATCACGGCCGCCGCGTTCGCCGGCGCCTTCGCCGCGGTGAACAGCCGGGACGTGTGACCTAATACCTCGGCGCGTTACGGGACCGCTGCACCCTGCTGGTGCGGCGGTCCTTCGCGTTCCAGCAGGCCTTGTGCCAGTGCCGGCGGTCGTCGACGCCGCCCCACTCCGGCCAGGCGACGACGTGCGGGGCGCCGGAGGGGATCTCCTGGTCGCAGCCCGGGCAGCGGTAGCGCTTGCCGGGGGCGCTCGCCCCGGCGACGAGCCGGACGTACCATTCCTCGCCCTGCCAGGTCTCGGTGCGCTGCGCACCGCCGTACCGGTCGCCGTGGTCGCCCTGCTGCTCGGGCTTACCGCCGCCTCGGGAGCGGTTGTGACGCGGGGACACGGGCACACCTCACGGGGTCTGGGAACACGGACCGTTCCCTCCAGCCTACGGGCCGCCACCCGGTGCCCCGGGCCCCGCCCGGGACGGCTTAGCCGAAAATCGCAAGAACTTCATGAACGGCCGTTGCCTTTGGCACGTGTCAGACGTTGATGCCAGTGCGAGGGGAGATACGCGTCGGCCGCAAGGAGGCAGAAGGCGATGCGCGTGGGTACGTTCGTTCTGGCAGCCCAGTTCCCGGGCCAGGGCCAGGGGGAGGCACTGCACCGGGCGGTGCGGACCGCCGAGGTCGCCGAGGAGGCGGGGCTCGACTCCGTCTGGCTCGCCGAGCACCACTTCGTGCCGTACGGGGTCTGCCCCTCGGCCGTGACGCTGGCGGCGCTGCTCCTCGGCCGGACCCGGCGGCTCCGCGTCGGCACGGCGGTGAGCGTGCTGCCGACCGTCCATCCGGTCGCCCTCGGCGAGCAGGCGGCGCTGCTGCACCTCACCTCGGGCGGCAGGTTCACCCTCGGGGTGGGCCGGGGCGGGCCCTGGGTCGACCTGGAGGTGTTCGGCGCGGGTCTTGAGGCGTACGAGAAGGGGTTCCCCGAATCGCTCGACCTGCTGCTGCGCTGGCTCACCGAGCCGCGCGTCGGCGCCGAGGGAGAACGATTCGCTTTCCGCGAGGTGCCGGTGGTGCCCCGCCCCGACGAGCTGATCGGCGGCGCGGCCTCCCCCGAGGTGGTCGTGGCCTGCACCTCGCCGAAGAGCGTGAAGCTCGCGGCGGAGCGCGGACTGCCGATGCTGCTCGGCATGCACTGCGGCGACGAGGACAAGGCCGAGATGGTCGCGGCCTGGGCGCGCTGCGCGCGGGAGGCCGGGCGTGACCCGGACGAGATCGCGCGGATCGGCGCCTGCCATGTCTCGGCGGGCGTGGCGCAGCTCGCGGACCGGGGGGCGGACGCGGCGGAGGCGCTGGTGAAGGCGATGCCGGGCTGGCTGAAGCAGGGGCTCGACGCGCATGTGACGGTGGACGGCCGGCACCGGGCGATGCGGGACCCCGTCGCGTACACGGAGCTGCTGTGCGGGCTGCACCCGGTGGGCACGCCGCGGCGCGCGGCGGACCGGCTCGCGGCGACCGCGGAGCGTACGGGCATCACGCGCTTCGCCCTGCTCGCGGAGGGCTCGGGCGACCTCGCGGCCACCGAGGAGAACGTACGGCGGCTGGGCGCGGAGGTCCTGCCGCTCCTGGTGTGAGGGGGAACACGTCCGGGACCGTGCTGCCGCTCTTGGTGGGAGGTCCTGTCCGGGACCGTGCTGCCGCTCCTGGTGGGAGGTCCTGTCCGGGACCGTGCTGCCGCTCCTGCACCAGTCGGCGGCGACGCGCGTCGGCTCGCATCGATCGCCTTCTCCCGCGGTGCGGAGCGGCAGCACCATGTCTCAGCAGTCGCGCAGTTCCGGCGACTGGTTCAGCAGCTGCCCCCGTACCGAAGTGAAGCGGGCGAGCCGCTCGTCCACCGACGGGTCCAGCGGGAAGACCGCCACGCGGTGGCAGTTCTGGAAGGCGAGACGCACCCCGAAGTGCCGCTGCAGCGCACCACGAATGGCATCGCTCGCGAGCGCGCGCAGCAGCTGACCACGTGCCTGCTCATTCGGCGGCGGCGTCTGGTTGTCGGCGAACTCTCCGCCGTCGACCTTCAGCTGTGCCACCAGAGAACTGATCATCTCCCATGCGTAGGGCAGGGAGGTCCGGACGCAGTCGACGAAGTCGGCTTCGTCGACCTCGCCTCGCTCGGCCTGTTCCAACAGCGCCGGTGAGACGTCGAGCGACATGGGTTCTCCTCTCGCGACCCCGCGGACGGGGTCTTGCGGGCAGGGACGAAGGCCGGGCCGTGCGCCACGCAGCGTGCACGGACGACGACCTCCAGCTTCCACGGTAAGCGCGCAGTCCGGGCGGCACCAGAAGAATGGGCACACAACCGGCTGATAACCGACGGGTGTTCGGCCAACGATCACCCCCATCGGGTGTCGGGCCGATGCCCGAATCGCGCGGAAGAGCGCCCGTCTTGTAGCGTTGGCGACCATGCGTCTCGTCATTGCCCGTTGCTCCGTGGACTACGCGGGTCGACTCACGGCCCACCTGCCCTCCGCGCCCCGTCTGATCCTGGTCAAGGCAGACGGCAGCGTCTCCATCCACGCGGACGACCGGGCGTACAAACCGCTCAACTGGATGTCCCCGCCGTGCACCCTGAAGGAGGGTGTCGACGGCGAGGCGGGCATCTGGACCGTGATCAACAAAGCGGGCGAGAAACTGATCATCACGATGGAGGAGATCCTCCACGACTCCTCGCACGAGCTGGGCGTGGACCCGGGTCTCATCAAGGACGGCGTCGAGGCGCACCTCCAGGAGCTGCTCGCCGACCGGATCGAGACCCTCGGCGAGGGCTACACGCTGATCCGCCGCGAGTACCCGACCGCGATCGGCCCGGTGGACATCCTGTGCCGGGACGCCGACGGCGCGACGGTGGCGGTGGAGATCAAGCGGCGCGGCGAGATCGACGGCGTCGAGCAGCTCACCCGCTACCTGGAGCTGCTGAACCGCGACCCGCACCTGGCGCCGGTGAAGGGCGTCTTCGCGGCCCAGGAGATCAAGCCGCAGGCCCGGGTCCTGGCGACGGACCGCGGGATCGGCTGCGTGGTCCTCGACTACGACGCGCTGCGCGGCATCGAGGACGACAAGCTGCGGCTGTTCTGATCCTCTGACGCGTACGAGTACGAGTACGGCCCCGGGTGCGGTGAGCGCGCCCGGGGCCGTCGTCGTTCCCGTACGGGTCAGGCCGGCGAGTCCGTGGTGGTCTCGGAGGCGGAGGGGGCGCCGAGGGTCGTGCTCTCGCTGGTCGCCGGAGGGGCGGTCGTCGTAGGCGGGGCCGTGGTCGGCGGGGTCGTCGTCGGCGGCGCGGTGGTGGTCGTCGGCGGCTTCGGCGTGGTGGTCGTCGGCCTCGGCGGCGGGGTCGTCGTGGCCGGCGGCGGGGTCGTCGTGGGGCGTCCGGTCGGCGGTGCCGTGGTGGCCGTCGGCGCTCCGGTCGTCGCCGAGGGGCTGTCCGAGGACGACGGGGAGCCGGACGCGGACGGGTCCGTCGAGGCGGACGGCGACGCGCTGCCGGAGCCGGAGGGGCTCGGGGAGTCCGAGTGGGTGGCCTGGCCGGTCTCGGCCGGGTCGGCCTCGCCGTCGGCGGGCTCCTCGCCGTCGAGGCCGTCGGAGCTGCCGCTCTCGCTCGCGGTGCTGTCGGAGGTGACGCGGTCGCCGGCCGGGGTGTCGCCGTTGCCGGAGGTGGCGCCGAGGGTGACGACGGTGCCGAGGACGGCGACGAGGAGCGCGCCCGCGCCGACGGCGACGAGGTTGCGGCGGGCGCCGCTGAGGATGCCGCCCTTGAGGCCGGAGCGGCGGTCGGCGGCCTCGGCGGTGTCGGTGCGGGTGATGAGCGTGGGGCCCGCGTCGGCGAAGTCGGGGAACGCGGGGACCGGGGGCTTGGCCGGGGTCCGGACGGGGCCGCCGGGCAGCGGGGCCGTGCCGGGCTCCGGTCTCGGGAGGGCGGGGCGGGCGGCCGGGCCGCGCAGGGCGGGGGTGCCGCGGGGCGGGGAGACGGGCTCCTCGGCGCGCGGTGCGGGGGCGTGGTCCCCGGAGAGGTCGGCGACGAGGGCGAGGGCCCGGCGGCCGGCGACGGTGCCGCGCTTGTCGGCGAGCACCCCGCGCATGCCGATCGAGGCCTCCAGCTCGGCGCGGGCGCGCTCCAGGTTCCCGGCGCAGATCGCGAGGACGCCGAGCTCGTGGTGGAAGTAGGCCTCCTCGGCGACCTCGCCGGCGAGCCGGGCGGCTTCCTGTCCGGCGCGCAGGGCGCGCTCCCAGGCGCCCCAGTGCAGGCCGGCGGCGAAGGCGGGCGCGGCGGCGCGGGCGAGGAGGACGGCGGTGGACCGGTGCTCGGCGGCGCTCTCCCCGGTGCCGGGGATGAGCGCGGTGAGGGCGGCGAGCAGGGCGTCGGCCTCGGCGGCGGCCCGCTCGGGGGTGACGGAGGGGTGGGCGGCCCACCAGGCGTAGTGCTGGGCGATGGTGTGGGCGCGGTCGGCGGCCTCGTGCTCGTACCCGTGGGCGAGGAGCTGGGTGAGGACTCCGGTGGCGAGCCGGTAGCGGGGGCCGACGGGGGTGAGCAGTCCGCAGGCCATGAGTTCGCCGAGGGCGGCGTCGGCGTGGGTGTCGCCGGCGAGGGCCGGGAGGTGGGCCTGGTGCGGGACCTCGCCGCCGAGGGCGACGGCGAAGCGGAGGGTGGCCTGGGCGGAGCGGCTGAGGCGGGAGGCGAGGAGGGCGGCGGGGGCGGCGCCTTCGCCGAGGCTGGGCAGCGGTATCTCGCGCAGCTCGACGTCGGGGTCGTCGACGCCGTCGAAGGCGGCGGCCGCGGCGGTGGCGGCCGCGGTGCGGTCGGTGGGGCCGAAGGCCTCTTCGAGGGCGCCGAAGGCGTCGAACTCGGCGGGGGTGACGCGCAGCCGGTCGCGCTGGCGGAGGAGGGCGCCGGCCTGGACGAAGCGGAGCGGGAGTCCTTCGGACTCGAACCACAGGTCGCCGGCCCAGTTGGCCTCGTCCTCGGTGAGGGTGCGGCCGACGGCGCTCTCCAGGAGCTTCAGCGCGGCGGCGCGGCTGACTCCGGCGAGGAGGACTTCTTCGACGGGGGCCTCGGCGGAGGGGGCGGGGGTGTCGGGTCCCGCGGCGAGGAGGAAGGCGCACTCGGGGGCGGCGGCGAGGAGTTCGTCGAGGGCGGCGCCGCCGAATTCCAGGTCGTCGACGACGACCACGGCGCCGATGTCGCGGAGCCGGTCGAGGAGGGCGGCCCGGTCGGGGCGCTGCCCGGGGGCGTACCGCACGGCGGTGAACAGCTCGTGAAGCAGCTCGGTGGGGGTGCGGTGGTGGCCGGAGAGGCGGACGACGCCGTCGGGGGCGAGGCCGGCGCAGTCGGCGGCGACGGCGTCGAGGAGGGCGGTGCGGCCGGATCCGGGGGCGCCGAGGACGCGGGCGCAGCGGCCCTGGCGGAGTATGCCGGTGAGCCGCTCGCGCTCCTCGTGGCGTTCGAGGAGGGGCAGCTCGGGTGCGGCGGGGCCCGCCGGGACGGGCGGGGCGACGGCGCGGGCGGCTTCGGCGCGCTCCTCGGGGGTGCGGGGGCGGGGGGCCTCCGGTTCCTGCCCGGGCGGGCAGGGTTCGATCTCGCTGCCGTCGACGGGGTTGACGGTGAGGAGCAGTTCGCCGGAGACGAGCCGGACGACGCGGGCACGCGCGGGCGTCGGCGCGGGCAGGCCACGGCCCTGGCGGGCCTCCTCGCCCTCGGTGTCGTGACCGTACTCCTCCGACCCAGGGTTGATCGGGTCCATGGTGCAAGCCCCCAAGAAGCGGTGTCCGGTGCCCGCCGGTGGGTCCGTCCCATGTGCAGGCGGGTCCGTCATTGTGCGGGCGACCGAACCCTAGACCGTGGTCAGGCGGTCGGGAACAGGCGGGGTGCCCCCGAGACCAAGACGTCACGGTCTTGTGAGGATTGGGTGTGACGCCTGGTTCTCACAGCTGCTTCACACCTGGTGGGCGCCCCGGGGGTCAGACGCGGGGCAGCGATTCCAGGGCGAGGCCGCCCTCGATGGCGAGGATGCGGTGCAGCCGGGTGGCGACGAGGAGCCGCTGCATCTGGGGCGGCACCCCGCGCAGGACGAGGCGCCGGCCGCAGCGGCCGGCCCTGCGGTGGGCGCCCATGATGACGCCGAGTCCGGTCGCGTCCCAGGAGTCGAGGCCGGTCAGGTCGAGCACCAGGTCGCCGACTCCGTCGTCGACGGCCGAGTGCAGGACCGTACGGGCGTCCGCCGCGCTGCGGACGTCGAGGCGGCCCCCGACGACCAGCTCGACGTGGTCGCCCCTGATGTGCATATGCGCTCCCCGAGAGTGCTCCGTCTTCGCAACAACTGACTGCCGCACCGGCAGATACGTTGCGCCTTGTCAGCGAACCGATACCGAAATTCACCCCACGGAGTGAGGCGGGCGGGCGGGCTCGGCTCAGTACTTGTAGAAGCCCTGCCCGCTCTTGCGGCCGATGTCACCCGCGTCCACCATCCGGCGCATCAGCTCCGGCGGCGCGAACTTCTCGTCCTGGGACTCGGTGTAGATGTTGTTGGCCGCGTTCACCAGGATGTCGATGCCGGTGAGGTCGGCGGTGGCGAGCGGGCCCATGGCGTGGCCGAAGCCCAGCTTGCAGGCGATGTCGATGTCCTCGGCGGTGGCGACGCCCGACTCGTGGAGCTTGGCGGCCTCGACGACGAGGGCCGAGATGAGGCGGGTGGTGACGAAGCCGGCGACGTCGCGGTTGACGACGATGCAGGTCTTGCCGACGGACTCGGCGAAGGCACGGGCGGTGGCGAGGGTCTCGTCGCTCGTCTTGTAGCCGCGGACCAGCTCGACGAGCTGCATCATCGGCACGGGCGAGAAGAAGTGGACGCCGACGACGGCCTCGGGCCGCTCGGTCACCGCGGCGATCTTGGTGATCGGGATCGCGGAGGTGTTGGAGGCGAGGACCGCGCCGTCCTTGGCGATCTTGTCGAGCGAGCGGAAGATCTCGTGCTTGACGTCGAGGTTCTCGAAGACGGCCTCGACGACGACGTCCGCGTCGGCGACGGCGTCGAGCTCGGTGGTGGCGGTGATCCGGCCGAGCGCGGCCTCGGCGTCCTCGGCGGCGAGCTTGCCCTTGGCGACGAACTTCTCGTACGACGCCTTGATGCCGTCGGTGCCGCGGGTCAGGGCGGCGTCGGTGACGTCACGCAGGACGACGTCCCAGCCCGCCTGCGCCGAGACCTGTGCGATGCCGGATCCCATGAGTCCGGCCCCGATGACGGCAAGCTTCTTGGCCACGATCTTCCACCCCTCAACACCTGTTCACTTCTGCTCTCCGGCGGAGATTAGCGGTCGGGGGGCGCCATGTGACCGCGAAGTAATGCGCGTCACGCCCTCTTTGACGGACGTCACACTCACGACACCCCCTGAGGGCCTCCTCGTCGTGGTGAGCCGGGAGTTCAGCGGGCCGTCGCTTGCTCAGGCCTCGCGCACCGCGTACGTCAGGACCTTCTCGCTCAGCAGTTCCTCGATCTCGTCGAGGAGGACGAGGGCTTCGCGGGAGACGGTGGTCGCCTTGCGTCTGGCGGTCATCTCGCCGGTGATGTAGCCGACGACGGTGCTCTCGATCCAGGCGAGCTGGCCGCCGACGAGCAGTGGCAGCGGGTCGTCGGCGGTCGCGCCGGTCTCCTCGCGCAGGGTGGCCACGACGGCCTCCTGGACCTGTTCCCGCAGATGGAAGAGGCGGGCCTTGAGCGTGGGCGCGTGCTCGATGACATGCATGAAGCGGTCGAAGCCGTCCATGAGTCCGTACGCGGGGGACACGGCCCCGATGTCCTGGCGCAGCTCCCGCAGGACCGCGTGGGCGGCGGACTCGCCCCGGTCGCGGCCCCGGATCATCCGGGCGAGGCGCTGGGTGACGCCGTCCATCCGGTCGAGGAAGAGGTCCTCCTTCGCCGGGAAGTAGTTGTACACGGTGTTGACGGAGACGTCCGCCGCCTCGGCGACGTCCGCGACGGTCACGGCGACGAAGCCGTGCTCCAGGAAGAGCCCGGTCGCGATGTCCGAGATCCGCTGCTTCGTCTCGCGCTTCTTGCGTTCCCTGAGTCCCTCGGCCATGGACCCATCGTAGGCAATCCTAGGCTCCCTGAAACTTCGGTGCCTCTGAATTTTTGGAGACGTTGCAAAATTTAAGTGACTCTGTTTTTGTGTTCGCCATGCCCATCATCAGCACGTCCGGGCTCGCCCGGACCTTCACGACCAAGAACGGCCCCGTGGAGGCCGTCCGAGGGATCGACCTCACCGTCAGGCCCGGCGAGATCCTCGGACTCCTCGGCCCCAACGGCGCCGGAAAGACGACCACCCTCCGGATGCTCACGACGCTCCTGCCGCCCACCGGCGGCGCGGCCACCGTCGCCGGCCACGACCTCGTCAAGGACCCCGCCGCCGTCCGCCGGCGCATCGGGTACGTCGCCCAGTCCGGCGGCCTCGACCCCCAGGAGACCGTCCGCTCCGAGCTCGTCACGCAGGGCAGGCTCTACGGCCTGGACCGCACGACCGCGACGGCCCGCGCCGAGGAGCTCGCCGCCGACCTCGGCCTCACCGAGCTCCTCGACCGGAAGACCCCGGCGCTCTCCGGCGGCCAGCGCCGCCGGCTCGACCTCGCGATGGGGCTCACCCACCGCCCGGAGGTCCTCTTCCTCGACGAGCCGACGACCGGCCTCGACCCCGGCAGCCGCGCCGACCTGTGGGCCCTGGTGCGACGCCTGCGCGACGAGCACGGCACCACCGTCGTCCTCACCACGCACTACCTCGACGAGGCCGACGCGCTCGCCGAACGGCTCGTGATCGTGGACAAGGGCACGGTCGTCGCCGAGGACAGCCCGGCCGGCCTCAAGGCCGCGCACGGCGCGACCACCCTCCAGGAGGCCTTCCTCGCCGCCACCGGCCGCACCCCGGCACCCGTCGACACCACCCCCGTAGCGGTCTAGGAGACCCCTGATGCTGCTCCGCGACACCGCGCTGCTCTTCGGGCGCTACGCCCGGCAGACCCTGCGCTCGCCCTTCCAGATCTTCTTCGGCGCCCTGATGCCGCTGCTCTACCTGCTCTTCTTCGGACCGCTGCTCACCGGCCTCCCGCTGGGCCGCGAGGGCGACTCCTGGCAGATCCTCGTCCCCGGCCTGCTGCTCCAGCTCGGCCTCTTCGGCGCCTCGTTCGCCGGCTTCTCGATCATCATGGAGAAGAACTGGGGCGTGTTCGACCGGATGCGGGTCACCCCGGTCAGCCGCCTCGCCCTGCTGCTCGGCCGGGTCCTGCGGGACGCCGCGCTCTTCGTCCTCCAGGCCGTCCTGCTCGTCCTGGTCGCGATCCCCATGGGTCTGCGGGCCCCGGTCACCGGGATCCTCGTCGGCTTCGCCTTCGTCGCCCTGCTCTCCGCCGCGCTCGCCTCCCTCTCGTACGCGCTCGCCCTGAAGCTGCGCACCCCGCAGGAGTTCGGACCCGCGATCAACACGCTCGCGATGCCGGCGATGCTGCTCTCCGGCCTGATGCTGCCGATGGCCCTGGCCCCCGGCTGGCTCGACGTGGTCTCGCACCTCATGCCGTTCCGCTATCTGGTGGACGCGGTCCGGGAGGCGTACATCGGCCACTACACGACGCCGGCCATGCTGTACGGGGTGCTCGTCGCCCTCGGACTCACGGCGCTCGCCGTGACGGTCGGCACACGCACGTTCCGGAGCGCCGGAGCGTAACTACGCTGGACCCATGGTCAATCTGACGCGTATCTACACCCGTACCGGCGACAAGGGCACCACGGCGCTCGGCGACATGAGCCGGACCGCCAAGACGGATCTGCGGATCTCGGCCTACGCCGACGCCAACGAGGCCAACGCCGCCATCGGGACGGCCATCGCCCTCGGGCAGCTGGACGAGGAGCTCGTGAAGGTCCTCGTCCGGATCCAGAACGACCTCTTCGACGTGGGCGCCGACCTGTGCACGCCGGTGGTGGAGAACCCCGAGTACCCGCCGCTGCGCGTCGAGCAGGGCTACGTCGACAAGCTGGAGGCCGACTGCGACCGCTTCCTGGAGCGGCTCGACAAGCTGCGCTCCTTCATCCTGCCGGGCGGCACGCCCGGTGCGGCCCTGCTGCACCAGGCGTGCACGGTGGTCCGGCGGGCGGAACGCTCCACCTGGGCGGCCCTCGAGGTGCACGGCGAGACGATGAACGCCCTGACCGCCACGTACCTCAACCGGCTGTCAGACCTTCTGTTCATCCTGGCCAGGACGGCCAACAAGGAGGTCGGGGACGTGCTCTGGGTCCCGGGCGGGGACCGCTGAGCCGGAACCCGGGTCCTTCTTCTGCCAGATCAGGTAGCTGAGCGCGATCAGACCGTGGATGCCGACGGCCCGCCACGCGGCGAACATCCAGCTCCGCAGGCCGTCGGTGTTCCCGTCGTCGCCGACGTACCAGACGGCCAGGAGCAGCAGGGCCGTGGCGACGGCGGCGCCGACCAGTGTGCCGAGCCAGATCCTGCCCTCGTGCCGGGCGCGCGCCATGCCGTACTTCGGCGGCTTCGGGGGCGGCGGGCCGCCGCCCAGGCGATGGGCGGCGTGCCCGTCGAGCCACTTCACCGTGCGGTGGCCGTGGCCGACGGTGTAGCCGATGTAGAGCGCGGCCACGCCGTGCTCCCAGCTGGGCTCTGCACCGTTCTTGAGGTCGATCGCGGTGGCGACGAGGAGCACGACCTCCAGGACCGGCTCGCACAGCAGCAGCGCCATGCCCGCGCGGGGCATCTTCAGGAGGTAGCGGGTGGCGAGGCCGGCGGCCAGCAGGACCCAGAAGCCGACCTCGCAGAGCACGATCAGCGTGACGATCACGACGGTTCCCCTTTCGGTACCCCTTCAGCGTCCCGTGGCACCGGGCCCGGTTCGTCGTCGCCGGTGAGGAACCGCGTCTACATCCTTCGACGGAGGGGGAGGGACGCGCGGATCGGCCGCCACGAGGAGGTCCACGCGCACGCGTGCGTGTTGGATGAGGACGTGACACTCCCCCGCCCGCATCGCATGGACCTGTTCATCGCCGCCACCGGTCTCGTCGGCGGCCTGATCCTGTGGTGGTTCGGGCTGTACGTGACGGGCGACCACATCTTCGGGCAGCGCTGGGCGACACTGATCCCGCTGACCGTGATGGCCGGGGCGGAGGCCGTGCGCCGCGCCGCCCCCCGGACCGCTCTGATCGTCGGCACCCTCGCGATCGTCGCCGACCAGTTCACCAACGGGAGCCTGGCGACGGTCCTGATGTTCACGGACGTGGTCTACGCGGCCGTCGTCTACGGCCCGCCCGCGTCCGCGCGCCGCATCCCGTACACGACCGGCCTGATCACGGTCGCGTTGACGGCGGTCTTCCTGATCTGGTGGCAGAACGCGTTCGCGCTCCTCGTCGGCGTGCTCACCGGAATGATCTCCTTCCTCCCGGCCATCACCGGCGCCGTCGTCCGCAACCACCGCGAGGCGGCGGACGCGGCCCGGCTGCGGGCCGAACAGACCGCGCTGCTCGCCGAGATGGACCGGGCGCAGGCGGTGGTGGCCGAGCGGGCGCGGATGGCGCGGGAGCTGCACGACATGGTGGCGAACCACCTCTCGGCGATCGCGATCCACTCCACGGCCGCGCTCTCCCTCGACGAACCGGCCACCACCCGGCAGGCGCTGACGGTGATCCGGGAGAACAGCGTGGCGGGCCTCACCGAGATGCGGCGGCTCATCGGGCTCCTGAGGGACAGCAGCGGGGACGCCGAGCCGGGGGCGGTGCCGAGTCTCGACGCGCTGGACGGTCTGCTCGCCCGGGCCCGTACGAACGGTTCGTCCGGCGGCCTGGAGTTCGTCCTGGAGGACACCCGGCCCGCGGACGGCGCCGCCCTGCCGGCGCCGGTGGAGCTGGCCGCGTACAGGATCGTGCAGGAGTCGCTGACCAACGCGGTGAAGCACGCCTCCCCCGGTACGGTCACCGTGCGGGTCGGCCGCGACGACGGGGTCCTGACCGTGGCCGTCGACTCGCCCTACGGGAAGCGGCCGGGCCCGTCGGCGCCAGGGACGGGTTCGGGTCTGGTGGGGATGCGGGAGCGCGCGGAGCTGCTCGGCGGGGAGTTCCGGGCGGCGGCCGCGGGCACGGTCTGGCAGGTGCGGGCCGTGCTGCCCGCGGACGAGAAGGCGGGGAACGCATGACGATCCGGGTGGTCGTGGCCGAGGACCAGTCGGCGGTACGGGCGGGGCTCGTGCTGATCCTGGGCAGCGCGCCGGACATCGAGGTGGTCGGCGAGGCGGCGGACGGCGAGCGGGCGGTGGAGCTGGCGCGCGAACTGCGCCCGGACCTGGTCCTGATGGATGTGCAGATGCCCCGGATGGACGGGGTGACGGCGACCCGCCAGGTGGTGTCGGAGGGGCTCGCCGACGTGCTCGTCCTGACGACCTTCGACCTGGACGAGTACGTCTTCGGGGCACTGCGGGCCGGGGCCGCCGGCTTCCTGCTGAAGGACACGGACGCGAAGGACCTGATCACGGCGGTGCGGACGGTGGGGCGCGGCGAGGGGCTGATCGCCCCGGCGGTGACGCGGCGGCTGATCGCGGAGTTCGCGGCCCCGAGCCGACCGGTGGCGGACACCGCCGTACTGGACGTGCTGACGCCCCGTGAGCGGGAGGTGCTGTCGGCGCTCGGCCTGGGTCTGTCGAACGCGGAGATCGCGGTCCGTCTGGACATGGCGGAGGCGACGGTCAAGACGCACGTCAGCAAGGTGCTGGGCAAGCTGGAACTGCGGAGCCGGGTCCAAGCGGCCGTCCTGGCACAGGAGTTGGGGGTTTAGAGGAACTTTGCCGACGCTGGTCTGGACCTCTTGACGATTGGTCCAGACCTTCCTACGCTCGCGGGGCGCGCGCATCTTCACGGACCACCCCCACCTTGTCCGTCCGCAACTTGAGGAGCACCGTTGAGCACTCAAGCACCGACGCGCAGAACAGGGTTCAGACACCGGGCCGCCGCCGGACTGACCGCCCTGATCCTGCCGCTGGCCGCCATGGTCGGCCTCGCCTCCCCCGCCGAAGCCGCCGCCTCGGCCACCGCGACCTACACCAAGACCCAGGACTGGGGCACCGGCTTCGAGGGCAAGTGGACGGTGAAGAACACCGGCACCACGACCCTCTCCTCCTGGACCGTCGAGTGGGACTACCCCTCCGGCACCTCCGTCACCTCCGCCTGGGACGCCACCGTCACCAGCTCCGGCACCCACTGGACCGCCAAGAACGTCGGCTGGAACGGCACCCTCGCCCCCGGCGCCTCCGTCTCCTTCGGCTACAACGGCGCCGGCCCCGGCGCGCCCAGCGGCTGTAAGATCAACGGCGCTCCCTGCGACGGCACCACCCAGCCGGGCGACAACCCGCCCTCGGCCCCCGGCACCCCGGTCGCCTCCAACATCACCGACACCTCGGCGAAGCTCACCTGGACCGCGGCCACCGACGACAAGGGCATCAAGAACTACGACGTGCTGCGCGACGGCACCAAGGTGACCACCACCACCGGCCTCACCTTCACGGACAACGGCCTCACCGCCGGCACCGACTACGCGTACACCGTCGTCGCCCGCGACACCATCGACCAGACCGGCCCCGCCGCCGGCCCGGTCGCCGTCCGCACCACCGGCGGAGGCGGGGGCAACCCGCAGCCCGGCAACACGGTGAAGATGGGCTACTTCACCAACTGGGGCGTCTACGGCCGCAACTACCACGTGAAGAACATCGTGACCTCGGGCTCCGCGTCCAAGATCACCCACATCAACTACGCCTTCGGCAACGTCACCGGCGGCAAGTGCACCATCGGCGACTCCTACGCCGACTACGACAAGGCCTACACCGCCGACCAGTCCGTCGACGGCGTCGCCGACACCTGGGACCAGCCGCTGCGCGGCAACTTCAACCAGCTCCGCAAGCTGAAGAAGGCCTACCCGAACATCAAGGTCCTCTGGTCCTTCGGCGGCTGGACCTGGTCCGGCGGCTTCGGCCAGGCCGTGCAGAACCCGGCCGCCTTCGCCCAGTCCTGCTACGACCTGGTCGAGGACCCGCGCTGGGCCGACGTCTTCGACGGCATCGACCTGGACTGGGAGTACCCCAACGCCTGCGGTCTGTCCTGCGACACCAGCGGAGCGGCCTCCTTCAAGAACATGATGCAGGCCATGCGCGCCAAGTTCGGCGCCAACGCCCTGGTCACCGCGGCCGTCACGGCCGACGCCTCCGCCGGCGGCAAGATCGACGCCGCCGACTACGCGGGCGCCGCGCCGTACATGAACTGGTTCAACGTCATGACGTACGACTTCTTCGGCGCCTGGGCCGCGCAGGGCCCGACGGCCCCGCACTCCCCGCTCACCTCGTACGCCGGCATCCCGCAGGCGGGCTTCAACTCCGCCGAGGCGATCGCCAAGTTCAAGGCGAAGGGCGTCCCCGCCAACAAGCTGCTGCTCGGCATCGGCTTCTACGGCCGCGGCTGGACCGGCGTCACCCAGTCGGCCCCCGGCGGCACCGCGACCGGCCCGGCGCAGGGCACGTACGAGCAGGGCATCGAGGACTACAAGGTCCTCAGGAACTCCTGCCCGGCCAACGGCACCGTCGCCGGCACCGCGTACGCCCACTGCGGCAGCAACTGGTGGAGCTACGACACCCCCGCCACCGTCAACTCCAAGATGAGCTGGGCCAAGAACCAGGGCCTCGGCGGAGCGTTCTTCTGGGAGTTCAGCGGTGACACCAGCAACGGCGAACTGGTCGGCGCGATCAACACCGGCCTGAACTAGGCATCGAGCAAAGAAGCGGGGACGGCGCAGCACGCCGTCCCCGCTTCCTCATGCCTCGAGCGACATTCACCCTCCCCCAGACTTCGTCCGGGGGGGGGACCCCCATTCAACGGGCAAGGAATCTAAGCGACATTTACCCGTTGCCCAGGAGGCGCCGCCTCCAGCCAGGCCATGAAACCCGTCCGGGCGTCCTCGCTCATCGCGAGCTCCAGGCGGACGCCCTCGTACATACAGGGCTGGATCACGGCGTCGGAGAGCAGCGCGAGCTCCTCCTCGCCCTCCGGCATCCGGCGCTCCAGAGCCACGATGGACGAGCGCTCCAGGACCCGGCGCGGGCGGGGCGCGTACGAGAAGACACGGAACCAGGCGATCTCGTCACCGCTGTAGCGGGCGACGCCGTACACCCAGCCCTTGCCGGTCGGATCCGGCTCGTCCGGGATGTCCCAGCGCAGCGAACAGTCGAAGGTGCCGCCGGCGCGCTGGATCAGTCTCCGGCGCAAGCCGAAGACGAAGAGCCCGATCACCACCAGTGCGACGACCAGGCCGCACACGAGCAGAGCGAGGAACATCTTCACCGACCTCCTCGCTGCGTCCCGTAGCCGGCACCGCCGGCAGAACCGAATACAACCTGCATCTGCATCGCCTCAGCCGCGACACGCTCCGGAGTATTCCGGACCGTGCCGCGGCTGAGGGCACTACTACTCGGCGCGGACCGTCAGCGGACGGACACCGCGCGCAGCCGGACCTCGGCGCGCCGCTCGGCGGCGGCGTCGGAGTCCGTCTTCGCACGCTCCAGCGCGCGCTCGGCGCGCTGGGCGTCGATCTCGTCGGCCAGCTCGCAGATCTCCGCGAGCAGAGACAGCTTGTCGTCGGCGAACGAGATGAATCCGCCGTGGACGGCGGCGACGACGGTCGCGCCCTCGCTCGTACGGATGGTCACCGGGCCCGACTCCAGCACACCGAGCAGCGGCTGGTGGCCGGGCATGACGCCGATGTCGCCGGAGGTGGTACGCGCGATGACCAGGGTGGCCTCGCCGGACCAGACACTCCGGTCCGCGGCGACCAGCTCGACGTGCAGCTCAGCAGCCAAGGGTGGCTCCTCGGGTCACCACCCGGCGGTCGTGCCGGGTGTTGGGGTCAATTCTAGGGGGCGTGGAGAGGGGGACGGGACGGATCCCGTCCCCCTCGGTGAGCACGGGGCTCAGGAGACGCCGAGCTCCTTGGCGTTGTTCTTGAGGTCCTCAAGGCCACCGCACATGAAGAACGCCTGCTCCGGGAAGTGGTCGAACTCACCATCGCAGATCGCGTTGAACGCGGCGATCGACTCGTCGAGCGGAACGTCCGAACCGTCCACACCGGTGAACTGCTTCGCCGCGTGGGTGTTCTGGGACAGGAAGCGCTCGACACGGCGGGCGCGGTGGACAACGAGCTTGTCCTCCTCGCTCAGCTCGTCGATACCGAGGATCGCGATGATGTCCTGGAGGTCCTTGTACTTCTGCAGGATTCCCTTGACGCGCGTGGCGGCGTCGTAGTGGTCCTGCGCGATGTAGCGCGGGTCCAGGATCCGGGACGTGGAGTCCAGCGGGTCCACGGCCGGGTAGATGCCCTTCTCGGAGATCGGACGGGAGAGAACCGTCGTCGCGTCGAGGTGGGCGAAGGTGGTCGCCGGCGCCGGGTCCGTGAGGTCGTCGGCGGGGACGTAGATCGCCTGCATCGAGGTGATCGAGTGACCACGGGTCGAGGTGATGCGCTCCTGGAGGAGACCCATCTCGTCGGCCAGGTTCGGCTGGTAACCCACCGCGGAGGGCATACGGCCGAGCAGGGTCGAGACCTCGGAACCGGCCTGCGTGAAGCGGAAGATGTTGTCGATGAAGAACAGCACGTCCTGCTTCTGCACATCGCGGAAGTACTCCGCCATGGTCAGACCGGCGAGGGCCACACGGAGACGGGTGCCCGGGGGCTCGTCCATCTGGCCGAAGACAAGGGCGGTCTTGTCGAGGACGCCCGAGTCCTCCATCTCCGCGATGAGGTCGTTGCCCTCACGCGTACGCTCACCGACACCGGCGAACACGGAAACACCCTCGTGCAGCTTCGCCACACGCATGATCATTTCCTGGATCAGAACGGTCTTGCCGACACCGGCACCACCGAACAGACCGATCTTTCCACCCTTGACGTACGGGGTGAGAAGGTCGACGACCTTGAGGCCGGTCTCGAACATCTCGGTCTTCGACTCGAGGTCCGCGAACGCCGGGGCCTTGCGGTGGATGGACCAGCGCTCGCCGACCTCGGACTCGGCCTCGGGCTCGTTCAGGATCTGGCCCAGCGTGTTGAACACGCGGCCCTTGGTGACGTCGCCGACGGGCACCGTGATGCCGTCGCCGGTGTCGACCACGGGGGCCTGGCGGACCAGACCGTCGGTGGGCTGCATCGAGATCGTACGGACGATGCCGTCACCGAGGTGCTGCGCGACCTCGAGGGTCAGCGTCTTGAGCGCGCCGTCCTCGGCCGGGTCGGCGACCTGGACGTGCAGGGCGTTGTAGATCTCCGGCATCGCGTCGACGGGGAACTCCACGTCGACGACCGGGCCGATGACCCGGGCGACGCGGCCCGTGGCGGCGGCCGTCTCAACAGTGGTCGTCATTACTTGTCACTCCCCGCGGTCGCGTCGGCCAGGGCTGCGGTGCCACCGACGATCTCGCTGATTTCCTGGGTGATTTCGGCCTGGCGGGCCGCGTTGGCAAGTCGGGAGAGGTTGTTGATCAAGTCTCCCGCGTTGTCGGTCGCCGACTTCATCGCGCGACGCGTGGCGGCGTGCTTGGAAGCAGCCGACTGCAGCAGCGCGTTGTAGATCCGGCTCTCGACGTAGCGCGGCAGAAGGGCGTCGAGGACGTCCTCCGCCGAGGGCTCGAAGTCGTACAGCGGACGGAGGGTGTCCGGCTCGCCGGCCTCCTTCGCCACCTCGTCGAGGCTGAGGGGCAGCAGCCGGGCCTCGACCGCCGTCTGGGTCATCATCGAGACGAACTCGGTGTAGACGATGTGGAGCTCGTCCACACCACCCTCGGCCGTGTCCTTCTCGATCGCCTCGATCAGCGGTGCCGCGATCTTCTTGGCGTCCGCGTACGTGGGCTCGTCCGTGAAGCCGGTCCACGTGTCGCTCAGCTTCCGCTCACGGAAGTTGAAGTGCGCGACACCGCGGCGACCGACGACGTAGACGTCGACCGCGCGGCCCTCACCCTCCAGCTTCCTGATGAGCTGCTCCGCCGCCTTGATGGCGTTGGAGTTGAAGGCGCCGGCCAGACCGCGGTCGCTCGAGAGGAGCAGGACCGCGGCACGGCTCGGGTTCTCCGCCTCGGTGGTCAGCGGGTGCTTGTCGTTCGCACCCGTGGCCACCGCCGTGACCGCGCGCGTGAGCTCGGTCGCGTACGGAGTCGACGCCTGCACCTTGCGCTGCGCCTTGACGACACGCGAGGCGGCGATCATCTCCATCGCCTTGGTGATCTTCTTCGTCGCGGTGACGGATTTGATGCGACGCTTGTAGACCCGGAGCTGCGCTCCCATGAGTCAGGTCCCTTCCGTCGTCACTTCGAGACGTTGACGGCGGCAGGGGCGTCCGCGCCGAGCAGCTTGCCGTCAGACGTCTCGAACTGCTGCTTGAACTCCGCGATGGCGTCGGCGACGGCCGTGAGGGTGTCGTCCGACATCTTCTTGCCCTCGCGGATGGAGGTCATCAGGCCCGAGTGGTTCTGGCGGAGGTACGCCAGGAGCTCGGCCTCGAAGCGACGGATGTCGGCGACCGGGACGTCGTCCATCTTGCCCGTGGTGCCGGCCCAGACCGAGACGACCTGGTTCTCCGTGGGCATCGGCTGGTACTGAGCCTGCTTGAGCAGCTCGACCATGCGCTGACCACGCTCCAGCTGCGCCTTCGAGGCAGAGTCCAGGTCGGAACCGAAGGCCGCGAAGGCCTCCAGCTCACGGAACTGGGCCAGGTCGACACGGAGGCGACCGGCGATCTGCTTCATGGCCGGGTGCTGGGCGGAGCCACCGACACGGGAGACCGAGATACCGACGTTCAGGGCCGGACGCTGGCCGGCGTTGAACAGGTCGGACTCCAGGAAGCACTGGCCGTCGGTGATGGAGATGACGTTGGTCGGGATGAACGCGGAGACGTCGTTGGCCTTCGTCTCGACGATCGGCAGACCGGTCATCGAACCCGCACCGAGCTCGTCCGAGAGCTTCGCGCAGCGCTCGAGGAGGCGGGAGTGCAGGTAGAAGACGTCACCCGGGTAGGCCTCACGGCCCGGCGGGCGGCGCAGCAGCAGGGACACGGCGCGGTAGGCGTCGGCCTGCTTCGACAGGTCGTCGAAGACGATCAGGACGTGCTTGCCCTGGTACATCCAGTGCTGACCGATGGCGGAACCGGTGTACGGCGCCAGGTACTTGAAGCCGGCCGGGTCGGACGCCGGGGCGGCGACGATCGTCGTGTACTCGAGCGCGCCGGCCTCTTCCAGGGCGCCGCGAACGGACGCGATGGTCGAGCCCTTCTGGCCGATGGCGACGTAGATGCAGCGGACCTGCTTGTTCACGTCGCCCGAGCGCCAGTTGTCGCGCTGGTTGATGATGGTGTCGACACAGAGCGCGGTCTTGCCGGTCTGACGGTCACCGATGATCAGCTGACGCTGACCACGGCCGACCGGCGTCATGGCGTCGACGGCCTTGTAGCCGGTCTCCATCGGCTCGTGCACCGACTTACGGGCCATAACGCCCGGGGCCTGCAGCTCGAGGGCGCGGCGGCCCTCGGTCGCGATCTCGCCGAGACCGTCGATCGGGTTACCGAGCGGGTCGACGACGCGACCCAGGTAGCCCTCACCGACACCGACGGAGAGGACCTCGCCGGTGCGCTGCACCGACTGACCCTCCTCGATGCCGCTGAACTCGCCGAGGACGATCGCACCGATCTCGCGCTCTTCGAGGTTCAGCGCGAGACCGAGGGTCCCGTCCTCGAACTTCAGCAGCTCGTTCGCCATGGCCGAGGGAAGACCCTCGACCTTCGCGATGCCGTCACCGGCCAGGCTGACCGTGCCGACCTCCTCGCGCGAGGCCGCGTCCGGCTGGTACGACTGGACGAAGTTCTCCAGTGCGTCCCGGATCTCCTCCGGCCGGATCGTGAGCTCCGCCATCTGGGTTCCCTGCTCTCCTTGTTGGGCCCGAAGTTTCTTAAGGGGTCTGGGGGCCGACCCCCAGGAATCTTCTGCAATCTCTGCACGGCCCAACCGGGCCGCTGGTGATGCTGTGTTGCTGTGCTGCTGGTGCTGCTGTGGTCGCTGCCGTCAGCCGGCCAGTCGACGGGTCGCCTCGCCGAGGCGCTCCGCGATGGAACCGTCGATGACCTCGTCGCCGACCCGCACCGTGATCCCGCCGAGGACCGCGGGGTCCACGTCCAGGTTCAGGTGCATCTCGCGGCCGTACAGCTTCGCCAGTACGGCACCGAGGCGCTGCTTCTGCCGGTCCGACAGCGGCACCGCCGAGGTGACGACGGCGACCATCCGGTCCCGGCGCGCCGCGGCGAGCTTGGACAGGGACTCGAGTCCCGCTTCCAGGCTACGTCCCCGGGGCTGGGTCACCAGACGGACGACCAGACGCTCGGTGGTCGCGTGGGCCTTGCCGCCGAGCAGGCTGCGGAGCAGCGTGCCCTTCGCGGTGGCCGTGGCGGCCTTGTCCGTCAGCGCCGAGCGCAGCTCGTTGCTGGAGGACACGATCCGGCCGAACCGGAACAGCTCGTCCTCGACGTCGTCCAGAGCGCCCGCCTTCTGCGCCGCGGTGAGGTCGGCGGTGTTCGCCAGCTCCTCCGTCGCGTCGACCAGGTCACGCGAACGCGACCAGCGGGAGCGGACCATGCCCGAGACCAGGTCGACGGTCTCGCCGCCCACCTGTCCGCGCAGGAGTCGCTGCGCGAGCTCGGCCTTGGCCTCACCCGCCTGCGCGGGGTCGGTCAGGACCCGGCGCAGCGACACCTCGCGGTCGAGCAGCACGGTGACGGCGGCCAGCTCGTCCGCGAGCTTCGTCGCGTCGACCGGCGTGTTGTCGGTCAGCGCGTCGAGGGACTCACGGGCGGCGGACAGTGCCTCGCGGCTCGCTCCGTTCATCGGACAGCCTCGGCCTTCTCCTCGAGCTCGTCGAGGAAGCGGTCGATGGTGCGGCTCTGGCGGGCGGCGTCCTCGAGGGACTCGCCGACCAGCTTGCCGGCCAGGTCGGTGGCGAGCTTGCCCACGTCCTGACGCAGCGACGCGGACGCGGCCTTGCGGTCGGCCTCGATCTGCGTGTGGCCGGCCGCGATGATCTCCTCGCGCTGGCGCTGGCCTTCCGCCTTCATCTCCTGGATGATCGCGGTGCCCTGCTCCGTCGCCTCCTGGCGAAGACGCGCGGCCTCGTGGCGGGCCTCGGCGAGCTGGGCCTTGTACTGCTCCAGCACACTCTGAGCCTCGATCTGGGCCGACTCGGCCTTCTCGATGCCACCCTCGATGGCCTCGCGGCGCTCTTCCAGAACCTTGTTGATGTTCGGGAGGAGCTTCTTGGCGAGGAAGCCGAAGACGATGACGAAGGCGATCAGGCCGATGACGAGCTCGTCGAGATGCGGGATCAGAGGAGGCTGAGGCTCCTCCGCTGCCGCAAGAAGCAGAGCGTTCACATCAGTGCCTTCCGTAAAAAGAATCTGGCAGTCGGTCCGGCTTACTGGTAGACGAAGCCCATGACGATGCCGATGAGGGCGAGCGCCTCACAGAAGGCGAAGCCCATGATCTGGTTGGTACGGATGAGACCGGCGGCCTCGGGCTGGCGGGCGAGCGCCTGCGTACCGTTACCGAAGATGATGCCGACGCCGACGCCGGGGCCGATCGCGGCGAGGCCGTAACCGATCGAGGCGACGTTGCCGACGACGTTGGTCTTGGCGCTGCCACCTTCGGCGGCAAGGTTGATCATGTCGAGAGCAGCGGACATGCCGTTACTTCCTTCTCTGTTCAATGACCCGATGGGGGTTGGCCACCGGACGACTGATGGTTTCGGGGGTGGAGCTACGGGGCCTTGACGGCTCAGTGGTGCTCGGAGAGCGCGCCCTGGACGTAGCTGCAGGCCAGGAGGACGAAGACGTACGCCTGGACGGCCTGGATGAAGAGCTCGAAGGCGGTCATCACGAGGACCATCACGAACGAGGCGCCGGCGTAGACGAAGCCCAGGCCGTTCATGAGGTACCAGGTGGCCAGCGAGAACATCACGATCAGCAGGTGACCGGCGAACATGTTCGCGAACAGTCGCACCGCGTGCGTGAAGGGCCGGATCAGGAGGTTCGAGAAGAACTCGAGGACGACGACCATCGGGAGGATGGCACCGAGGGACTTGTCGTAGCCGACGATGTTCTTCCAGCCGCCCACGAAGCCGTGCTTCTTGAAGGTGAGCGAGATCCACATGACGTACACGATCAGCGCGAGACCCGCCGGGAAGGCGATCAGCGAGGTGACCGGGAACTGGGCGAGCGGAATGATCGACCAGAGGTTCATGATCCAGACGAAGAAGAACAGCGACACCATGAAGGGGACGTACTTCTCGCCGTCCTTCTTGCCGATGATCTCGTAGACGATGCCGCGGCGCACGAAGTCGTAACCGGCCTCGCCGACCATCTGCATCTTGCCGGGGATCAGCTTGGGCTTGTTGAAGGCGGCCCAGAAGAACCCGACGACCACGATGGAGCCCAGCAGAGCAAGCAGCATCGGCTTGGTGATCTCGATGCCGGCCACCGTGGCGATGGGCTCGTACATGAACGTGTGCAGGCCCGGCGCCGGGAAGCCACATCCAGAGAAGATGTGGCAATCCGGGTCGAAGGCAAGCGTCTGGTCAGCACTCACCGCGGGCTCCTTCAGCGTGGCGCATAGGTACGGCAACCTCGTTGTGTCGGCGCGGCGCGCAGCCGCGGGTCGGCACTGGACTGGTCTTACGGATAAGGGGGCGGCGGTTCGGCATCGAGCCTCTCGCTGGGACAGGCGCCGTTTCGGATGCCCGCGTCCGCAGTGCCGCAGTTGGCACCGGACGATAGCAGGAAGCCGAACGCGGCTTTATCCCGGCCCTACCCTTCACGACTTGGACCCCGTGTTTCCGGGGTCGATGTACGTGATCTTGGCCTTCATGTAGGCCCGGGCCTGTGCGGCGACCCACACCACGGTCGTCGCGAGCAGCGTGAAGGCGAAGGCCTTGAAGTCGAACAGCGTCGTGTTCTTCAGCAAGGCCAGGAAGATGAAGAGCACCAGCAGCTGGGCCGTGTAGAGCATCAGCCCCATGGCCTGGAAGAGGTGCGGAAGCGACTTCGCCGTCCGCTGGAGAACCAGCTGCCCGATTCCCATGAAGAGGATGACCACCAGGGTGCCGACGACGGCACCGAGCGCACCCTTGCCACCGGCGACCACCCCGCTGATGACCGTGGCGAGGGCGCCGACGGCTGCGGTGGGTACGGCGGTGTGCAGAAGGATGCGTGCGTCGTTCGACGGCATGGCGGTGTCTCCGCTTGCTCTGGAGGGGGCGATGGTGTCGTCAGGGACGAGCGTAAGCCCGGTCCGAGGTGGGTCTCGGGGCCAACAGACCGTCGCACTACGGTCTTTCGGCACTGTCGCCGGGTCTCGTGAACCGTATCACAAACTATTTGAATAGGTCTTTACCCAGAAGGTGTGCCAACAGTCACACATGAGAGTGACCCTGCGCGTGTGTGCGCGACAGCGGGGCACCTTGTCTGCTATTGACCCTGGATGGGGCTTTCGTCAACCGCGCGCCCCGGCCTTACTCCGGTCGGTGAAGCGCGAACGGTGACCGATGGCGGTCGCCCCGTTGACCCCGGCGGGCACGGGCTCCCGCACCTCCTCGGCCTCTTCCGCCTCTCCCGCCACAGCGGCCCCGGCGGCCTCCGCCGGCACGACGGCCGGCTTGCGGCGGCGGTAGCGCGGCGGCACGACCGACTGGGCCCAGCGGGGAGCACGCGGCGTGAACCGCGGCAGCAGGAGCAGCACCAGGCCGATCGCGCTCAGCGCGACGACCCCGAGGACGATCCACATCGACGTCGAGTGGACCGAGTAGGCCAGCGTGCCGAAGGCGATGAGCGCCGACCAGAAGTACATGATCAGCACGGCGCGGCTGTGCGAGTGCCCGATCTCCAGGAGCCGGTGGTGGAGGTGACCGCGGTCGGCCGCGAAGGGCGACTGACCCTTCCAGGTGCGGCGCACGATCGCGAGGATCAGGTCGGCCATCGGGATGGCGATGATCGTCAGCGGCAGCACGAGCGGGATGAAGACGGGCAGGGCGGCGTGCGTGGCCTGCCGGGTCGAGCCCTCGAAGATCTTCAGCGCGTCGGGGTCGACCTGGCCGGTGATCGAGATGGCGGAGGCCGCGAGGATCAGGCCGATCAGCATCGAGCCGGAGTCGCCCATGAAGATCCGCGCCGGGTGCATGTTGTGCGGCAGGAAGCCCAGGCACATGCCCATGAGGATGGCGGCGAAGAGGGTCGCGGGGGCGGCCGCCTCGATCGTGTAGCCGTACCAGAGGCGGTACGCGTACAGGAAGAAGGCCGCGGCGGCGATGCAGACCATGCCGGCGGCGAGACCGTCGAGGCCGTCGACGAAGTTCACGGCGTTGATGGTGAGGACCACCAGGGCGACCGTCAGGAGCGTGCCCTGCCAGGGGGTCAGGGCGACCGTGCCGACACCGGGGATCGGCAGCCACAGGATCGTCAGACCCTGCGCGACCATCACGCCGGCCGAGATCATCTGGGCGCCCAGCTTGATGAGCGCGTCCAGCTCGAACTTGTCGTCGAGGACACCGATCAGCCAGATCAGGGCGGCGCCGGAGAGCAGCGCGCGGGGCTCGTTGGACTGCTCGAAGACGCTGTTCAGGTTCTGCAGGTGGTCGGCGACGAGGAGCCCCGCGCACAGCCCGAAGAACATGGCGATGCCACCGAGCCGCGGAGTCGGTTCTCGGTGCACGTCGCGGGCACGGATCTCCGGCATCGCGCCGGTCGCGATGGCGAACTTCCGCACCGGACCGGTGAGCAGATAGGTCACCGCGGCCGTGACACAGAGCGTCAGCAGGTAATCACGCACGGGCTGCCCCACAGGAATCGCTGGCCATCTCAGCCCCACACCCTAGCCGTGCCGTCCATGTGCTTGGAGACACCCGTGCCTCCCGAACGGTTGCGCTCGGCCTGCCGTCAGGGCCCATACGGGGGAAATCGGGAGGTCAGCTCCCGTACTTCCGCCCGTACCCGGGCCGTCTCCCCGGGGTCATCGCGCAACGCGACGGTGAACAGTGCGGCAATTCTCGCCATCTCCGGTGCGCCCATGCCCTGGGTGGTGACGGCGGCGGTGCCGAGCCGGATCCCGCGCACCTCCCCGTACGGAAGGGCACAGGTGTCGAGCACCATGCCCGCGGCGGCCAGCCGGGCGCGGGCGGTGCGTCCGTCGACGCCGAGCGGCGCGGGATCGGCGGTGATGAGGTGCGTGTCCGTGCCGCCGGTGGTCAGCGCGAAGCCCTCGGCGGCGAGCGCGGCGGCGAGGACCCTGGCGTGTTCGACCACCTGATGGGCGTACGCGGTGAACGCCGGAGTGGACGCCTCGCCGAAGGCCACCGCCTTCGCCGCGATCGTGTGCATCTGGGCGCCGCCCTGGGTGAACGGGAACACCGCACGGTCGATCCGCCCCGCGAGCTCCTCGCCGCACAGGATCATTCCGCCGCGCGGTCCGCGCAGCACCTTGTGCGTCGTCGCGCAGACGACGTCGGCGTACGGGACGGGGCTGGGGGCCGCTCCCCCGGCGACGAGGCCGATGGGATGGGCGGCGTCGGCGATCAGATAGGCCCCGACCTCATCGGCGATCTCCCGGAAGATCGCGTAGTCGAGGTGGCGGGGATACGAGATCGAGCCGCAGACGATCGCCTTGGGACGGTGGTGCCGGGCGAGGGCGGCGACCTGCTCGTAGTCGACGAGCCCGGTCTCGGCGTCGACGCCGTAGGGCACGAAGTCGAACCAGCGGCCGGAGAAGTTGGCGGGCGACCCGTGCGTGAGGTGCCCTCCGTGGCCGAGCCCCATGGCCAGAACCGTGTCACCGGGCCTGAGAAGGGCCGCGTACGCCGCCAGGACGGCCGAGGAGCCGGAGTGCGCCTGTACGTTCGCGTGGTCGGCTCCGAAGAGCGCGGTGGCCCGCTCGACGGCGATCCGCTCGACGGCGTCGGCGAACTCGCAGCCGCCGTGGTGCCGGGCACCCGGATACCCCTCGGCGTACTTGTTGGCGAGCGGCGAGCCGAGCGCGGCGAGCACCGCGGGCGAGGTGAAGTTCTCGGCCGCGATCAGCTGCAGACTGTCGGCCTGCCGCCGCACCTCACCGAGCAGCACATCGGCGACCTCGGGGTCCTGCCGGCGCAGGACGTCGAGTTCCTCATCGGGGGGCGCGGTGACCGGCATGCCACCAATGTAGGCGCGCCCCCGCACACCCGCCCGCTGACAGAACCCGGGCGGAGGCCCGGGCCGTTCAGCGGCGCGCCGAGACCCCGGTCAAGGCCGTGACCACCGGGTCAAGCGCCTCGTTGATCTCGTCGCCGATCGAGCGGAAGAAGGTGATCGGCGCGCCGTACGGGTCGTTGACCTCGTCGGCGTCCACCGAGGGGGCCAGGAGCCACCCGCGTAGAGCCGCTGCCGCGCGGACCAGGGCGCGGGCGCGTTCCACCATGCCCTCGGCGCGCGGGTCCGGCAGGGTCGCCGGGTCGATCGCGCGGACCAGGCGGGTGAACTCCTTCAGGGTGAAGGTGCGCAGACCGGCCGAGTGGCCCATCGAGATGACCTGCGCCCGGTGGTCGCGGGTCGCCGTCAGGACGAGGTCGGCGCGGATGACGTGCTCGTCGAGGAGCTCGCGGCCCACGAAGCCGCTGTAGTCCGCGCCGAAGTCGGCGAGGACCAGTTCGGCGTTGGCCTCCATGGGGGCGCCCTCGTGGCCCCAGGTGCCCGCGCTCTCCACGATCAGGCCGCCGCCGAGGGGGTCGCCGAGGCGGTCGCTCAGGGCATGGCGGGTCAGCCGCTCGGTGATCGGCGAGCGGCAGACGTTGCCGGTGCTGACGTGGAGGATGCGGAAGGTGTCGCTGTCTTCGTGCCCCGCTATGCCACGCCCCTCAGGGGCGGTCAACTGGCCACCTCGAGGTCGGGTACGACCTTCCGGAGCTCCTCCGGGGAGAGCGAGCCCTCGCGGAGCAGCACCGGCACCTTGCCCGTGACGTCGACGATGGACGAGGGGACGATGCCGGGCGTCGGGCCGCCGTCGAGGTAGACGGAGACGGAGTCGCCGAGCATGCCCTGCGCCGCGTCGCAGTCCTCCGGCGCCGGGTGGCCGGTGAGGTTGGCCGAGGTGACGGCCATCGGCCCGACCTCGGTGAGCAGTTCGATCGCGACCGGGTGCAGCGGCATCCGGATGGCGACGGTCCCCCGGCTGTCGCCGAGGTCCCACTGCAGGGACGGCTGGTGCTTGGCGAGTAGGGTGAGCGCGCCGGGCCAGAAGGCGTCGACGAGCTCCCAGGCCTGCTCGGAGAAGTCGGTGACCAGGCCGTGGAGGGTGTTCGGGGAGCCGATGAGCACGGGCGTGGGCGTGTTGCGGCCGCGGCCCTTGGCGGCGAGCAGGTCGCCGACGGCCTCGCTGCTGAAGGCGTCCGCCCCGATCCCGTACACGGTGTCGGTGGGCAGCACGACCAGCTCGCCCCGGCGGACGGCGGACGCGGCCTCGCGCAGACCGGTCACGCGGTCGGTCGCCTCGTTGCAGTCGTATCGCCGTGCCATCAGTTCCCGTCCTCCTCGTTCACGTCGTGCTTGCTCATGGCATCGCCTTGCGGGCGGTCGCGAACCGCGGCCGGTTGTTCAGGTCGGGGTGGTCGGCGGCGTCGACCCAGCCGGCTTCCTCGTTGAAGATCCACGGCACCTGGCCGCCCTGGGTGTCGGCGTGCTCGACGACGACGAGGCCGCCGGGGCGGAGGAGGCGGTGCGCCGTGCGCTCCAGACCGCGGATGAAGTCGAGGCCGTCCTCGCCGGAGAAGAGCGCCATCTCCGGGTCGTGGTCGCGGGCCTCGGGTGCCACGTACTCCCACTCGGTGAGCGGGATGTACGGCGGGTTGGAGACGACCAGGTCGACCTGGCCGTCGAGCTCCGGCAGGGAGGTGAGCGCGTCGCCCTCGTGCAGCGTGACCCGGGAGCCCTCGACGTTCTTGCGGGTCCAGGCCAGCGCGTCCTCGGACAGCTCGACGGCGTGCACGCGGGAGCGCGGCACCTCCTGGGCGAGCGCGAGGGCGATCGCCCCGGAGCCGGTGCACAGGTCGACGACGAGCGGTTCGACGACGTCCATGGCGCGTACGGCGTCTATGGCCCAGCCGACGACCGACTCGGTCTCCGGGCGGGGCACGAAGACGCCGGGCCCCACCTGGAGCTCCAGGTAGCGGAAGAACGCCCGGCCGGTGATGTGCTGGAGCGGCTCGCGGGCCTCTCGGCGGGCGACGGCCTCCCAGTAGCGGGCGTCGAAGTCCGCGTCCTTGACGTTGTGCAGCTCCCCCCGCTTGACGCCGTGCACGAACGCGGCGAGCTCCTCGGCGTCGAAACGCGGTGAGGGAACGCCGGCGTCGGCCAGCCGCTGGGTGGCCTGGGCCACCTCGGCAAGCAGCAGGTTCACGCTGGTCCTCCGTGGTGCGGGGTGGGGCTTGGGGGGTCCTTACGCTGCGGCGAGCTTCGCCGCCGAGTCGGCGTCGACGCAGGCCTGGATCATGGGGTCCAGATCGCCGTCGAGCACCTGGTCCAGGTTGTACGCCTTGAAGCCGACGCGGTGGTCGGAGATCCGGTTCTCCGGGAAGTTGTACGTACGGATCTTCTCGGACCGGTCGACGGTGCGGACCTGGCTGCGGCGGGCGTCGGCGGCCTCGGCCTCGGCCTTCTCCTGGGCGGCGGCGAGGAGCCGGGAGCGCAGGATGCGCATGGCCTGCTCCTTGTTCTGGAGCTGGCTCTTCTCGTTCTGGCAGGAGGCGACGATGCCGGTCGGCAGGTGCGTGATGCGGACGGCGGAGTCGGTGGTGTTGACCGACTGGCCGCCGGGGCCGGACGAGCGGTAGACGTCGATGCGCAGGTCGTTGGCGTGGATCTCGACGTCGACCTCCTCGGCCTCGGGCGTGACGAGCACGCCGGCGGCGGAGGTGTGGATGCGGCCGGCGGACTCGGTGGCGGGCACGCGCTGGACGCGGTGCACCCCGCCCTCGTACTTGAGCCGGGCCCAGACGCCCTGGCCGGGCTCGGTGGCGCCGTTGCCGCCCTTGGTCTTCACGGCGACCTGGACGTCCTTGTAGCCGCCGAGCTCGGACTCGGTGGCGTCGATGATCTCGGTCTTCCAGCCGACGCGCTCGGCGTACCGCAGGTACATCCGGAGGAGGTCGCCTGCGAAGAGGGCGGACTCGTCGCCGCCGGCGCCCGCCTTGATCTCCAGGATGACGTCCTTGTCGTCGCTCGGGTCGCGCGGGACGAGGAGCAGGCGGAGCTTGTCGGTGAGCTCCTCGCGCTGCTTCTCGAGCTCCTTGACCTCGGCGGCGAAGTCGGGGTCGTCGTGCATCAGCTCGCGGGCCGTCTCGATGTCGTCACCGGTCTGCTTCCAGGAGCGGTAGGTGGCGACGATCGGGGTCAGCTCGGCGTAGCGCTTGTTGAGCTTGCGCGCGTTCGCCTGATCGGCGTGGACCGAAGGGTCCGCGAGCTTCGTCTCGAGGTCGGCGTGCTCGCCGACCAGTTCCTCGACCGCCTCGAACATCGGGGGCTCCTGGGGTTTTCGTCAGTTGCTACGGGACGGCAAAGCGCCGGTCCCGGCCACCCGCGCGGGGCGACCGTGGACCGGCGCAGGGGCTCGCTACTTGGCGGAGCCGGCCTTGCCGAAGCGGGCCTCGAAGCGGGCCACGCGGCCACCGGTGTCGAGGATCTTCTGCTTGCCCGTGTAGAACGGGTGGCACTCGGAGCAGACCTCGGCACGGATGGTGCCCTCGGTCAGGGTGCTACGAGTGGTGAACGACGCGCCACAGGTGCAGCTGACCTGCGTCTCGACGTACTCGGGGTGGATTTCGCGCTTCAAGGTGTCTCCTAGTTTCGGGAGGGCGCCGGGTCGCCGCCGCGGGTTGCGGACAGCGTGAACCGGGGCCGACGTACCAGTCTGCCAGGACCGGCCGCATCTCCCAAAACGGGGGTCGGTCCGGAGGTATTCCCGGGTCACCTGACGAGGCCGTCGGCCTCGCCGGTGGCGGTGTCCTTCGTGGCCGACGCGGGGATCGGCAGGTCGCTCTTGAGGGCCTTCCAGACCTGTGCGGACTGGGCCTTGAGGGGGACGACGCGGTTGGGGTCCCGGGGGTCGTACTCGACGGGCAGGGTGACCATGTGGACGTTCTGGGCGCCGATGCCGGAGAGTCCCTTGGCGAAGCCCATCAGTTCCTGGACCGAGTCGAGCTCGGAGTCGGGCGTGATGGCCTTGGTGGCGGCGTCGGCGAGCCCGTACAGCTTCGTCGGGTCGGTGAACACGCCCACGGACTTGACCTGGTTCACGAAGGCCTTCATGAAGGCCTGCTGGAGCTGGATGCGGCCGAGGTCGCTGCCGTCGCCGACGCTCTTGCGGGTGCGGACGAGGCCGAGGGACTGCTCGCCGTTCAGGGTGTGCGTGCCCGGGGCGAGGTCGAGGTGGCTCTTGGAGTCCCTGATGGCCTGCGTGGTGGTGATCTCGACGCCGCCGAGCTCGTCGATGAGCTTCTTGAAGCCGGTGAAGTCGACCTCGATGTAGTGGTCCATGCGGATGCCGGACATCGACTCGACGGTCTTGACGGCGCAGGCGGGGCCGCCGACCTCGTACGCCGTGTTGAACATGGCCCGCCGCTCGCCGGCGACGGCCGTGCCCTTCGGGTCGGTGCAGGAGGGCCGGTCTATGAGGGTGTCGCGGGGTATGGAGACCACGCTCGCCTTCTTGTGGCCCTCGTAGACGTGCACGACCATCGCGGTGTCGGAGCGGGCGCCGCCCTCGTCCTTGCCGTAGGCGCCGTTGTCGCCGGAGCGGGAGTCGGAGCCGAGGACGAGGATGTCGAGGGAGCCGTTGTCGACGTTCTCGGGGCGCTCGGTGCCGAGCTGGGCGTTGATGTCGACGCTCTTGAGGTTGCCGTCGAGCTTGACGTACACGTAGCCGAGTCCGGCGCCGCCGAGGACGAGGACCGCGACGGCCCCCGATATGAGGATCGGCGCCTTGCGCCGCTTGGCGGGCTGCTTGCGGCGTCGGCCGCTGCCCGCGCCGCGTGCGCGGCCGGTCTTGCTCTGCTCGGTCATCGTCTTCCCTCGGCCCTCGAATGCACCCTCTGTGACGCCCTCGGATTCACCTTCTGTGACGGCGAAGCACCCGAAAGGGTTGCATACGGACCTATGAGGTTTGAGCGGAGACAGCACTGCGCCCACCGTGCGGGGCACGGTGGGCGCAGTGGTTCACGCAGGTCACGACGGGGTTGCGGGCCCGGGGCCCGGCTGTCGTCGTGTGACGCAGGTCTCGCGTCAGTCGTTGTTGCCGCCCGGCGTCGTCTTCTGGATCTGGAGCAGGAACTCGCCGTTCGACTTCGTCTGCTTGAGCTTGTCGAGCAGCAGCTCGATCGCCTGCTGCTGGTCGAGCGCGTGGAGCACGCGACGCAGCTTCCAGGTGATGGCGAGCTCGTCGCTGCCGAGGAGGATCTCCTCCTTGCGCGTGCCCGAGGCGTCGACGTCGACGGCCGGGAAGATGCGCTTGTCGGCGAGCTTCCGGTCGAGCTTGAGCTCCATGTTGCCGGTGCCCTTGAACTCCTCGAAGATCACCTCGTCCATCCGCGAGCCGGTGTCGACCAGCGCGGTGGCCAGGATGGTCAGCGAGCCGCCGTCCTCGATGTTGCGCGCGGCACCGAAGAAGCGCTTCGGCGGGTAGAGCGCGGTCGAGTCGACACCACCGGACAGGATGCGGCCGGAGGCGGGCGCCGCGAGGTTGTACGCGCGGCCCAGGCGGGTGATGGAGTCGAGCAGGACGACCACGTCGTGACCCAGCTCCACGAGGCGCTTGGCGCGCTCGATGGCCAGCTCGGCGACGGTGGTGTGGTCCTCGGCCGGACGGTCGAAGGTCGAGGAGATGACCTCGCCCTTGACCGACCGCTGCATGTCGGTGACCTCTTCCGGACGCTCGTCGACCAGGACGACCATCAGGTGGCACTCGGGGTTGTTGTGCGTGATCGCGTTGGCGATCGCCTGCATGATCATGGTCTTGCCGGTCTTCGGCGGGGCCACGATCAGACCGCGCTGACCCTTACCGATCGGCGACACGAGGTCGATGATGCGGGTGGTGAGCACGCCCGGGTCGGTCTCCAGACGGAGCCGGTCCTGCGGGTAGAGCGGGGTCAGCTTGTTGAACTCCGGGCGGCCGCGGCCGGAGTCGGCGGCCATGCCGTTCGCGGAGTCCAGGCGGACCAGCGCGTTGAACTTCTCGCGGCGCTCGCCCTCCTTCGGCTGACGCACGGCGCCGGTGACGTGGTCACCCTTGCGCAGGCCGTTCTTGCGGACCTGGGCGAGGGAGACGTACACGTCGTTCGGGCCGGGCAGGTAGCCGGAGGTCCGGATGAACGCGTAGTTGTCGAGGATGTCGAGGATGCCCGCGACGGGGATCAGGACGTCGTCGTCGGCGACCTGTGGCTCGCCGGCCTGGAAGTCGTCACGGCCACGACGGCCACGGCGGTCGCGGTAGCGCCCGCGACGGCCGCGACGGCCGCCCGCCTCGTCGTCGTAGTCGTCCTGCGGGCCGGCCTGCTGGCCACCCTGCTGACCCTGACCGCCCTGCTGGCCCTGGCCCTGGCCCTGGCCGCCCTGGCGCTGACGCTGGCCGCCCTGGCCACCGCCCTGCTGCTCGTCGCCCTTGCGGTCGCGCTGACGGTCACGGCGGTCACGGCGGTCGCCGCGCTCCCCGCGCTCGCCCCGCTCGCCGCGGTCGCGGCGGCCGCGGCCCTCGGCGGTGTCGACGGCGGTCTCGGCCTTGGCGTCGGCCTGCGGCTCGGCCTTGACCTCGCGGGTCTCGGTACGGGCCTCGGTCTTGACGACCTGGGTGGCCTCGGCCTTGGCCTCGCCCTCCGGGGATCCGGCGGGGGCGGTGGCACGACGGCGGCGGCGCTCACCGGCCGGGGCGTCGTCGGCGGCCGGCTGGCCCGGGATGTCGATCTGCTGCTGGGCGACGGCCTTCTCGGCCTTCTCCGCCTTGGGCGCGGCGGCCTCGGCGGTCTCGCCCGTGCGGGCCTTGGAGGTGGCGCGGCGCTTCGGCTTGGTCTCGGCGGCGTCGGCGGCCTTGGCGGGGGCGGCGGAGCCTCCGGCCTGCGCCTCCTTGATGACCTCGATCAGCTGGCTCTTGCGCATCCGCGCGGTGCCCCTGATGCCGAGGCCGGACGCGACCTGCTGCAGCTCGGCCAGGACCATGCCCTCGAGGCCGGTGCCGGAGCGGCGGCGCCGTGCGGTGCCGGTGGCACCTGCGGCGGGCGCGGCGGTGTCGACACTGTTGTCGGCAGTCACGCCCATCAGATCGGTGGTGTCGCTCACGAAGGGTCCTTCCCTGGAGCGGACGTCGGCCATCTGGCTCGGCGACCGGTTGTGCTGTCCGGCAGGGTCCTGGTTCGTGGACCGTGTCCGGGGCGGTGGTCCCGCCGGGTACGGCGGAGAGAGAACGTGCTGTGGTCCGGCCCGAGCGCCCCCTGCTCGGCCCTCGGCTCGAAAGAAGAGCGAGGGGTGTCGTGCCGGTTCCGGAGCGTGCTCGAAACTGCTCAGGCAGGCTGCTCAGGCAGTTGGGGAGGCTCCCGGAAGAATGGGTGGTCCCTGATGGGGACACTCCGCACCGCTCCACAAAGAGGTCAGGTGCAGACTTGAGGTTAACACTACCGGCTCCAACAAACATTCCCCCTCTCCCTCACCGGCAATCTCCTGTCCGAGGCGCTGCCCGGCGCCCCGGCCGCCACACGCCTAGGGCGCGAGCGGCAGGACACTCGCTCCGGACGCGTCGAGGTCGAGCCGGTTGGCGGCCCAGCCCTCGCCCGCGAGGCGGGCGACCTTGTCGGCCGTCCCGTGTTCGGCCAGCGCGAGGACCGTGGGGCCCGCGCCGGAGATGACCGCGGGGACGCCGTCCGCGCGCAGCCGGTTCACCAGGGCGATGCTCTCGGGCATCGCGGGGGCCCGGTACTCCTGGTGCAGCCGGTCCTCGGTGGCCGAGAGCAGCAGCTCGGGGCGGCGGGTCAGGGCCTCGACGAGGAGGGCGGCGCGGCCGGCGTTGGCGGCGGCGTCCACGTGCGGGACGGTGCGCGGCAGGAGTCCGCGGGCGGTCTCGGTCAGTACGGGCTTTCCGGGGACGAAAACCACCGGAACGATGGAATCCGAGGGATCCATCCTGATCGCCCGCGCGGCGCCGGACTCGGTCCAGGCGAGCGTGAATCCGCCGAGCAGACAGGCGGCGACGTTGTCGGGGTGGCCCTCGATCTCGGTGGCCAGCTCCAGGAGGGCGGCCTCGTCGAGCCGGGCGTCCCCGCCTATGGTCACGGCGCGGGCGGCGACGATGCCGGCGCAGATGGCGGCGGAGGAGGAGCCGAGGCCGCGGCCGTGCGGGATGCGGTTGGCGCAGACGACCTCGAGGCCGCGCGGCTGTCCGCCGAGCAGGTCGAAGGCCGTGCGCAGGGAGCGTACGAGCAGGTGGCTCTCGTCGCGCGGGAGCGTCTCGGCGCCCTCACCGGCGATGTCGACGTGCAGCCCGGAGTCGGCGACCCGGACGACGACGTCGTCGTAGAGCCCCAGCGACAGGCCGAAGGCATCGAAGCCCGGGCCGAGGTTGGCGCTGGTGGCGGGGACGCGCACCCGTACGGCGGCGGCGCGGAACGCTGGACCGGCCATCGCTCGTTGACTCTCCTTGATTGCGAAAACGGTGTTTCAGACAACGGGTACTGCAAGAGAAGCACTCGGGGACCCGAGCCCCAGGGGGCCGTTTCGGCCGCGGAGGCGACAACGGCAACGACACCGCGCATATGCGTCGGGGCGGGTTCGGTACAGCCTATCGAAGGAAGGTTCTGTGGCGACATAGGGCGCACAGGAGGCGCACGATGCGTGTCGCGAGCCATCCTGTGCGCCTATGTAGGTTCCTGATCGGGTTTCACCCGATCAGGAACCGGCGGGCCTTGCTTGTTTTCAGGCCAGACCGAGGCGCTCGGCGGCGGCCGCGGCGTCGACCGGGACGGTGACCGGCTGCGGCGCGCCGGCCACGGCCCAGTCGGGGTCCTTGAGGCCGTTGCCGGTGACGGTGCAGACGATGGTCTGGCCGGGGTCGACCTTGCCCTGCGCGGCGGCCTTCAGCAGACCGGCGACCGAGGCGGCCGAGGCGGGCTCGACGAAGACGCCCTCCTGAGCGGCCAACAGGCGGTAGGCCTGCAGGATCTCACGGTCCGTCACCTCGTCGATGAAGCCGCCCGACTCGTCGCGCGCGGCGATCGCGTAGTCCCACGAGGCCGGGTTGCCGATGCGGATCGCGGTGGCGATCGTCGACGGGTCCTTGACGACCTCGCCGCGCACGAGCGGGGCGGAGCCGGAGGCCTGGAAGCCCCACATCCGCGGGCGGTGGGTGGCGAGACCGTCGGTGGCGTACTCGCGGTACCCCTTCCAGTACGCCGTGATGTTGCCGGCGTTGCCGACGGGCAGCACGTGGATGTCGGGGGCGTCGCCCAGCATGTCCACGATCTCGAAGGCGGCGGTCTTCTGGCCCTCGATGCGGACCGGGTTGACCGAATTGACCAGCGCCACCGGGTAGTTCTCGGAGAGGCTGCGGGCCAGGGTCAGGCAGTCGTCGAAGTTGCCGTCGACCTGGAGGATCTTCGCGCCGTGCACGAGGGCCTGGCCCATCTTGCCGAGCGCGATCTTGCCCTGCGGCACGAGGACGGCGGAGACCATCCCGGCGCGCACGGCGTAGGCGGCGGCGGACGCCGAGGTGTTGCCGGTGGACGCGCAGATGACGGCCTGCGCGCCCTCCTCCTTGGCCTTCGTGATGGCCATGGTCATGCCCCGGTCCTTGAAGGAGCCGGTGGGGTTGGCGCCCTCGACCTTGAGGTGCACCTCGCAGCCCGTGCGCTCGGAGAGGACCTGAGCGGGGACGAGCGGCGTGCCGCCCTCACGGAGCGTGACGACCGGCGTCGTGTCCGTGACCGGAAGGCGGTCCCGGTACTCCTCGATGATGCCGCGCCACTGGTGGGTGCCCTTGTGGGTCATGGGTCCTTACTCCCCTTCAACACGCATGATGCTGGCGACACCGCGCACGGTGTCGAGCTTGCGCAGCGCCTCGACGGTCCCGGAGAGGGCGGCGTCGGGCGCGCGGTGGGTGACGACGACGAGGGAGGCCTCGCCGTCCTTGCCCTGCTGGCGCACCGTATCGATGGATACGCCGTGCTCGGCGAAGACCGTCGCGACCTGGGCGAGGACGCCCGGCTTGTCGGCCACGTCGAGGCTGATGTGGTACCGCGTGACGACCTCGCCCATGGAGCTCACGGGCAGCTGGGTGTACGCGGACTCGCCGGGGCCCGTCGCCTCGTTGAGACGGTTGCGGCAGACGGCGACGACGTCGCCGAGCACGGCCGAGGCGGTCGGCGAGCCGCCCGCCCCGGGGCCGTAGAACATGAGCTGCCCGGCGGCCTCCGCCTCGACGAAGACCGCGTTGTACGCCTCGCGGACGGAGGCGAGCGGGTGGCTGAGCGGGATCATCGCGGGGTGCACGCGCGCGGTGACGGACTCGCCGTCGGCGGCCCGTTCGCAGATCGCGAGCAGCTTGATGGTGCAGCCCATCTCCTTGGCGGAGGCGAAGTCGGCGGCGGTGACCTCGGTCATGCCCTCGCGGTAGACGTCGTCGAGACGCACGCGCGTGTGGAAGGCGATCCCGGCGAGGATGGCGGCCTTGGCGGCGGCGTCGAAGGCCTCGACGTCGGCGGTCGGGTCGGCCTCGGCGTACCCGAGCGCGGTGGCCTCGTCCAGGGCCTCCTGGTAGCCGGCGCCGGTGGAGTCCATCTTGTCGAGGATGAAGTTCGTCGTGCCGTTGACGATGCCCATCACCCGGTTGATCTTGTCGCCGGCGAGGGACTCGCGCAGCGGCCGGATGAGCGGGATGGCGCCCGCGACGGCGGCCTCGTAGTAGAGGTCCTGCCCGTGCTGCTCGGCGGCGGCGTAGAGGCTCGCGCCGTCCTGGGCGAGCAGCGCCTTGTTCGCGGAGACGACGGAGGCGCCGTGCTCGAAGGCGGTGGTGATGAGGGTGCGGGCCGGCTCGATGCCGCCGATGACCTCGACGACGACGTCGATGTCCCCGCGTTTGACGAGGGCGGTCGCGTCGGTGGTGATCAGCTCCGCGGGGACTCCCCCGCGGACCTTGTCGGGCCGACGGACGGCGACGCCGGCGAGCTCGACCGGCGCGCCGATGCGCGCGGCGAGGTCGTCGGCGTGCGTCGTCATGATGCGCGCCACCTCTGAGCCGACCACTCCACAGCCCAGCAGCGCCACCTTCAGCGGACGCGTACGCATCATCCGACCTCGTTTCTCGTACTACTTCGTCGTCGTATTTCTACGGTGGAACCAGTCTCACTCACCGGACCGGGGTTTCAGCCCCCGGTCCGGATCCTGAGACACCTATTTCATCACTCGACTGTTTCGTCACACGACTATTTCATCAGCCGACGTCGAGACGCAGGAGATCTTCCTCCGTCTCGCGCCGGACGATGACCCGCGCCGCGCCGTCGCGGACGGCGACGACGGGCGGCCGGAGGGCGTGGTTGTAGTTGCTGGCCATGGAGCGGCAGTACGCGCCGGTGGCGGGCACGGCGATCAGGTCGCCGGGCGCCAGGTCCGAGGGCAGGAAGGCGTCCCGTACGACGATGTCGCCGCTCTCGCAGTGCTTGCCGACGACGCGGGAGAGCATCGGCTCGGCCTCGCTGGTCCGCGAGACGAGGCTGACGCTGTACTCGGCGTCGTAGAGGGCGGTGCGGATGTTGTCCGACATGCCGCCGTCGACGCTCACGTACGTCCGCAGCCCTTCGAGCGGCTTGACGGTGCCGACGCGGTAGAGGGTGAAGGCGGTGGGGCCGACGATGGCCCGCCCGGGCTCGACGGAGATCCGAGGAGTCCGCAGCCCCGCGGCCTCGCACTCCCGGGTCACGATCTCACTGAGGGCCTTGGCGATCTCGTGCGGCTCGCGGGGGTCGTCCTCGGAGGTGTACGCGATGCCGAGCCCGCCGCCGAGGTCGATCTCGGGCAGCTCGACCCCGTGCTCGTCCCGCACCTCGGCGAGCAGCTGGACGACACGACGGGCGGAGACCTCGAAACCGGCCATGTCGAAGATCTGCGAGCCGATGTGCGAGTGAATGCCGATGAGCTCCAGCCCGTCGAGCTTGAGGGCCCGCCGCACCGCCTCGGCGGCCTGCCCGCCGGCGAGGGCGATGCCGAACTTCTGGTCCTCGTGGGCGGTGGCGATGAACTCGTGCGTGTGCGCTTCCACGCCGACGGTCACGCGGATCTGCACGCGCTGGCGCCTGCCGAGGGACTGGGCGACATGAGCGACCCGCACGATCTCCTGGAAGGAGTCGAGCACGATCCGCCCGACACCGGCCTCGACGGCCGTACGAATCTCGTCTTCGCTCTTGTTGTTCCCGTGGAAGGCGATGCGCTCGGCGGGCATACCGGCGGAGAGGGCGGTGGTCAGCTCGCCCCCGGAACACACATCGAGATTCAGCCCCTCCTCCTTGAGCCACCGCACGATGGCGCGGGAGAGGAAGGCCTTCCCGGCATAGAAGACGTCGGCGTCCTTGCCGAAGGCCTCGGCCCAGGCGCGGCAGCGGGCGCGGAAGTCGGCCTCGTCGAGGAAGTAGGCGGGCGTGCCGAACTCCTCGGCGAGGGCGTCGACGGCGATCCCGCCGACGGTGGCGACCCCACGCTCGTCACGCGCGACGGTCCGGGCCCAGACCTTGGGGTCGAGCCGGTTCAGGTCGGCGGGAGGAGCGGAGTAATGCCCCTCGGGAAGAACATCGGCGTGGCGGGGCCCGGCGGGGTGGGCGGAACGGCTCATGGTCTGCGTCTTTCAGATCTGGTCGGGTGCGCTGATGCCGAGCAGGGAGAGGCCACCGGCGAGCACCGTCCCGGCGGCTTCGGCGAGCGCGAGCCGGGAACGGTGGGCGGCCGAGGGTTTCTCGTCGCCGAGCGGCAGCACGGTGTGCTGGAACGCGAGCAGCGCGTCGGCGGTGGCTTCGAGGTGCCGGGCGACCCGGTCGGGGGCGCGGTGGCGGGCGGCGGCGAGGAGGACGACGGGGTGGTCGCCGAGGACGCCGAGAAGCTCGGATGCGTGGGTGTCGGTGTCGTACGCGTCGGCGGCTTCGGCGCGGGTGATCCCGAGCTGCTGCCCGTTGACGAGCAGCCGGCGGACGCGGGAGTGGGCGTACCGGACGCGGAAGAGGGAGTTGCGCTCGTGCTGGACGAGCAGGGGAGGCCCGTCGAGGGCGCGGTCGGTGGGCGCGGCGCGGAGGAGGGCCCAGCGGGCGGCATCGACCCCGAACTCCCGGGGCAGGTACGGGGCGGGCCGCACGGGGATCCGCTCGCCCCCGCCGAAGGAGGCGTCGGCACCCTGCGCGCGCAGCAGCCGAAGGACCACCTCGGCGACGACCTGGGCGCGGGACTCTGTCACCTCGGCGAACCGGACGACGGTCCCGGCGAGGGCTGTGCCGTACCCGTACTCGTATCCGGCGCTACGAATGGCCCGTACGAGATCCCCACCCGCGTCACTCCCGAGGGTGAAGTTCAGGAACCCGGGCCCGGTGATGTCGACGGCGAGGATCCCGGGGGCTCCCTGGAGCCGCTCCTTCAGGACCCCGGCGACATCGAGGGCGCTGCGCCCGGCGGGCCGGGCGAGGCTGAGCGCGACGCTGCTGGCGTACTCCCCGGTACCCCCGGGCCGGGCCCGCTCGACCTTGACGCGCGGGGGGACGTCGACCCGCAGCGCACCGTCGTCGACCGCACGGCGCACGGCGTGCTGCACGGTGAGGGAGAGGTCCGCGGGGGTCACGGGACAAGCCTAGGGGAGGAGGGGGGTCGAAACGCGAACCGGTTTCGGCATGCGGGCACCAGAAGCGCCCACGCGTCACCCCACCCCGCGCACACTCCCGGCACGACGGGGGTCGTGGGGCGGACGGGGGTCGTGAGGTGAGCGGGAGTCCTGCGACGTCCGGGGGTCATGGCTCGCGCGGGAGTCCTGCGACGTCCGGGAGTCATGGCTCGCGCGGGAGTCCTGCGACGACCGGGGACCGTGAGGTGCGCGGGAGTCCTGCTCCTGCGATCCCTCGACGACTGCGGCCGGCTCCTCTCCCCCGTCCGTCCCGTCGGGCCCGGCGGCGTCGGGACGCTCCCGCCGCTCGCGGTGCATCAACTGCCGCACCACACGCACGAGCTCCGAGGGCTCGAAGGGCTTGGCGAGGAAGGCGTCGACGCCGGAGGAGACCCCACCGACCTCGTGCTCACCACAGGCGCTGATGATCGCCACCGGCAGATGACTGGTCCGGGGATCGGCCCGCAGCCGCTCGGCGGTCTTGATCCCGTCCAAGCGGGGCATGACGACGTCCAGGGTGACGACATCAGGACAGACCTGATGTACGACATCCAGACACTCGGCACCATCGGCCGCGGTCACCACCTCGAACCCCTCGAGTTCGAGATTGACCCTGATCAACTGCCGGATCACCTTGTTGTCGTCCACAACGAGCACCCGACCGGACACGCCTGACACACGAACGAGAGTAGGACGCCCCGAACGGCTGCGTCCGGGTTTTACCCACTTCTGACCCGTGCGGGGGACCCGGCCCCTGGTGACGCCCCGGAAATACCTGTTCACAGGCACACCCGCAGAGCTGGTAGGGTTCTACCCGTCGCCGCCGAACGCGGCGGACGCCCCCGTAGCTCAGGGGATAGAGCAACGGCCTCCGGAGCCGTGTGCGCAGGTTCGAATCCTGCCGGGGGCACTCTAGCTCGGACAGCGTGATCAATCCGCTGACCAGCAAGAGTGCCAAACACAGAGACCCGGACTCAGTCCCACTGAGTCCGGGTCTCTGTCGTTGTGTGTCACTGATCGCGAGTGAGTGGCGAGTGAGCCTGTTTGGTGCTCGCCGGCACATCACCTGACGCCGGGCAGCGCGGCTCGACACCCCGTGACGAATCGCCAACCCGCACGTAAGAATCGCGCCGACGTAGGTCATCACCTCCGGAGGACACGGGTGCAACAGAGCCAGAAGAAGCCGAACTGGATACTCCAGACTCTCGCCATCATCGCGGCGCTTGCGGCCGTCAGCTTCCTCGCTTGGATGCTGGTTAAGGGACCGTGGCGGTTCGACGGTGCCCACCTGGATCGACTCACCAAGGATGACGCTCCGAAGGCGGTGCTCGTCACTGGGTTCCGCACCGCCGTGGTGAGCTTCGGGCTTGCAGCCGTGGCCGTCCTCGGCGCGTACCTGACGTGGAAGAACCTTCAGGTGACCCGCGCGACCCTTGAGCAGACGCAGGAGAGGGATCAGAAACAACACGCCCTATCCGAGGAGAACCTGGCACACACGAGGGCCATGGACAGGGAGAAGCAGGACCTCGCCCGCGAGGGTCAGGTTACCGAGCGCTACGTAAAGGCTGTGGGACTCCTAGCTTCCGAGAGCAATACCTCTCAGCTTGGCGGCATCTATGCCCTGGAACGCATAATGAACGACTCGCCTGAGGATGCTGTCACCATCATCCAGTTGCTGTCCGGATCGATCCGCGAAAGCAGCAAGAAGCAGCGAGCGAGCAACAACGGCAAGAACCCCTCATCCGTTCGCGAACCTGACCGATCGGCGTTCGCCGTCATTGCCCGCCGGAGCAAGGGGATCACGGGTGCGGAGAGAGCCAGAGCACTCAACTTGAGGCGGGCCAACCTTGCCGGCGTCAGCCTCATAGGCAACGAAACGAGCGATCTTTGTGACGCTGACTTCACCAAGGCCAAGCTGAACAACTCGGACTTCAATGGAGCCGCACTCACGGGAGCCCGGTTCTCCGAGGCAAACCTTGAACGCGCGAACCTTTCGAGCTGCGATCTCAGGAAAGCCCAGTTCGACCAAGGCGCCATCCTGCGTCTGGCCAACCTGGAAGAAGCCAACCTGAGCGGTGCCAACCTCCAGGCAGCTCAACTCCAAGGAGCCTTCCTTCGAGGTACCGACCTCTCAGGAGCGGACCTACACGAAGCCAACCTGGGTGGAGACGGGGATTCACTGGCTATAGTCGACGCCAGCCAACTTCTAACAGCCCGCGTCACGAGCAGCACGGTCCTTCCCTCTCACCTTGCGAAAGCCGAGGGGATGGCAGACCACATCCAGCGATGCACTGAGGAATACATTCACGGCGGGCGAAATGGCGCGGCATGATCGCCAGGCCGTCCTGAGAGGAGTCCCGAGTGGCTGAGCCCGAGCCGAACGCCAACGTCCAGATCACGTATGAGGCAGACGGGACCCGTGTGGTCACCTGGAATCGCTACCGTGCCGACGGCTCACCGACCCCGGTCTCGCACAAATCCCCTGACGCCCTTAGTCACCACTACTCTCCCGGTGACGTCGGTGAGGATGTGCGTCTGTACTCGGGCGGCTTCGTCAACGATCGCGGCAAGTACTTCACGGGGGACGTCAGCGTCATCTGGAGGCCGTCTCCACGCGTCCACGTCTCGGGTACGCGTGAACTCACCGAAGACGACTATGGGGATCTGTTCCCTGAAACGGCCCGCACCGGCCTCTGGTCTGATGTTCCGGAAGTGCTCGTCGAGCAACCCGACAACCTCGTACCTCAGCAGCCAGACGCCCCCTACTCGCCGGAACCTCCAGAAGTCAGCTACGAGAGCGTCGCCCACAGAATCGTGGGGGAACTTGGTGACCGCTCGTCGGACCTTGACAGCGTGACCTTTCTGATTCCAAACGGTTGGGAAGCTCACGACGCCAGCTACATCTGCAACCCTCACAACCTCCGTCAGCGCTGGTCGGGCCGTATGACGACCAGCGGCGACGGGTGGACCGTCACCTTCGACCGCGTCCAGGAGATGGATTCCAAGGCATGGACCGCCCTCCGCGACTCCGCAGGAGCCCGCTTTACGCACGTCGGATGTCTCACCCGAACTGACGGATCGACATTTACCGGCCAGCGAGCCCTTCAGGTTCTTGAGCGCGTCCGCCTCGGTCTCGCACTCGGTCTGGGTCGGAACACCTCTTGCTTCCTGCCGGTCGGCTACCGCAACGATCAGCCGGTCTGGGCGTTGTGGCGAACATCCCCCGTCGATCCCTACACCCGCGTACACAGCCACTGGCTCGACCCAACTGTCTCATCTGCGCAACTCTCAGGCCTTCTCGCCAAGGTTCTGGACTTCACCGCTGACGAAGTTCGCAGGGAAGCCCTCACTCACGCCCTCGCCTATTACGTCACCACCAACACAGGGATCGACGCCGCCTTGGGAGTAGGGCTGGCGATCTCAGGACTTCAGCTCCTCAGCTTCTTCCATTTCGTGACCGAAGGCAGCTACTCGCAGACAGCTTGGGAAACGCAATATCCCAAGACGGAGTCAGAAGTCCGAGAGCTCCTGGATGCGATGAACGTGTCGACGCCGGTACCCGGCCACTTCACCAACTTGGCGGCCGTCCAAGCGCGACTACCCACTCAGCGGGACGCCCTCGGGACAGTGGTCTACATGAGAAATCACATCGTTCATCCGGTCAAGGGACGCCCCGGCAAGTACAGGCTTCGGGAATGGGCGGAGTCCAGCATCCTCGCCAACTACTGGCTCGGGCTCGCTCTCCTCCACTTGGTGGGTTACCAAGGGGAGATCAGCTCGGTGCTTGCGGACGGCGTGCGCCGTGACGGCGATGAGCTACGTTCAGTTCCCTGGGCTCCTGCGGCCAGCGGCACGACTTGGTCGGCTGGTGGTTAAGGGCGACCCCGCAATGACCGCTCATATCTCCGGGAACGGTGGGGTGTCGTTTATCGCCTACAACAACTTCCGAGCAGGCATCGTCTGCTCCGGCCGCACGGAGGAGGCTACACCCTCGATGACTGGCTGGCCTGCATACACGGCAGTCCTTACAGCCGCCTCCCAGTCGGTTTGACAACGCTTAGTGCGCCGGAGCCACAAGGCGGCGGCGCACTCAGGCTATTTCGATCAAGGGGCCCCCTACCCATCCCCTGGCTGCGTCGATCTTGCTGTTGTTAAGCTCCTCGGGGGCCTCGA